>CALDNB010000197.1 GCA_937914775.1 uncultured Clostridia bacterium | reverse complement strand
ACAGGTTGAGGAAGTGCTTTACCCTGCAATGGAGGACGGAGCAATAGATATTATTGTAGGACAAGGTCCGTCAGCACGTTCAATAAGACTTGATTTGCCAAAGTTCACTTTGATTGGTGCAACCACAAGGGCAGGGGAGTTGTCTGCACCTCTTCGTGACAGATTCGGCGTAATGTTCCGACTTGAAATGTATTCGGACGAGGAACTTTGCAGCATTGTAAAAAGGTCTGCAAAAATTCTTGATATAAGTGCAAAAGAAGAGGGGGTTTATGAAATTGCCTCCCGTTCAAGAGGAACACCGAGAATTGCAAACAGACTTTTAAGAAGAGTCCGTGATTATGCACAAATTAAAGCAGACGGCGTTATTACAAAAGAAGTTGCTGATATGGCACTTAATCTTTTAGAGGTTGACAAAACAGGTCTTGACAAAATAGACAAAAATATTTTAAACACTATTATTACTACTTTTGGCGGAGGCCCCGTTGGTCTTGAAACTTTAGCGGCAACAATAGGGGAGGACCCCCTTACCATAGAAGACGTATATGAGCCGTTTTTAATGCAAAGGGGCTTTATTAACAGAACGCCACGAGGAAGAATGGTAACTGAACTTGCATATAAGTATTTAGGTATAAAAAAGGTTGCGGAATAATCCGCAACCTTTTTTATTAGTTATCCCAAAAATCGATGTTACCGCCCAATGAAATGTAGTCATTCCAGAACTGGGGATAAGATTTATCGGTACATTTATAATCATCGATTGTTACTATTTCTTCGCAAACGGAAGAAGCAATTGCAATAGCCATTGCTATTCTGTGGTCGTTGCAACTGTTTGTTGCGCCTCCCGATAGTTTTTCCGTGCCCTCTATTATAAGAGAATCGCCCTTTTCAATTATCGTTCCGCCAATGGAATTTAACTGCTGTGCAACTGTTGTAAGGCGGTCACTTTCTTTCAGACGCAATCTGGAAGCACCTTTTATCACAGTTTCCCCTGTTGCGTTGATTGCAAGGACTGCAATTGCGGGAACTAAGTCGGGAATCTGGGAAACATCTATTGTGCACCCGTGAAGATTGGAGGGAAGTGCTGAAATGCCTTTATCTTTATCGATTATCACTTTTCCGCCCATCTTTTTAATAATATCTATTATTTTTTTGTCACCTTGTTTTGTTTCTGTGTTAAGACCTTTGCAAACCACGAAGTTTCCGATTGCCCCTGCTGCAAGGAAAAATGCCGCCTGAGAATAGTCTGCTTCTACGGTGTAATTACAGGGCTTATACTGTTGCCCACCTTTTATTTTGAATTTTTTGTATCTTTGATTTGTAATTGTTATACCGAACTGCTGCATAACATCAATTGTTAAATCAACATAAGCCTTTGACTCTAAGGGAGTAGTAAGGATAATTTCACTGTCTTCGGAATATAGAGGCAACGTAAACAAAAGACCGCTTATAAACTGACTGCTGATATTTCCCTCAACTTTAATTTTGCCTGATATGTCGCCGCTTTTAACTGTAAGGGGAAGGTAGTCAAGAGTGCACTTGTTGTACTCTATTTCGCATTTGTCAAAAAGATTAAGATATGTGTCAAGGGGTCTTTTGGGAAGACGTCCGCTTCCGTCAAAAGTTACCTTTTTTGTAGCAAGTAGCGCCAGAGGTATTAAAAACCTTAAAGTAGAGCCGCTTTCTCTGCAGTTTAATTTTACGGGTGCAGATACGTTTAATGTGTTTGTGCCGTCAATTATAAGTCTGTCATCATAACGTGTTATTTTTGTGCCCAGGGCAGACATACATTCAATTGTGGCTTTTATATCCTCCGAGTCGCCCACGTTTCTTAGTTCTGATATACCGTGTGCAAGGGAGGCACAAATAATTGCTCTGTGGCTTATAGATTTTGACGGAGGTATAATAACACTGCCGTTTAATTCTTTTGGAGTTATTGTAATACTGTTCATAATTTCCTCTCCTTGAAGAAGATTATATAAAAAATTCGTAAAATAGTCAAGAAAATATTTGAAATGTACCGATGTTATGTGTTATACTATACATAGTATTATTTATTGGAGGACCA
>CALDNB010000196.1 GCA_937914775.1 uncultured Clostridia bacterium | reverse complement strand
ACCAATAGCCGAGTCGGAGTTAGCTACGTCAACAACAAAGCGGTCAGCCTCGCGGCGTATCATCTGCGCCGAGACAACCACCTCGCCAATCTCGGTTGTCTGCTCCTGCATCGTAAGCGTGCCGAGGTCGGTCACGCCCGAAACCTTGATTGTGCGGTCGATACTCTTGTAGCCGACAAATTCCACCACAAGGCGATATTCGCCTGCCGAGAGTGAGAGCGAGAAAGCGCCGTTTTCGTCCAGCAGCACGCTGTGCTCGCTTTTTTGCAGGCTCATGGTCTCGTAAGGACTGTCATAGGCGGAAAAAAGCGTCTCCGGCAGGAAGCTCCAGGGGAAAAGCAGCAGGCTCTGCTTGTGGCTCAGGGTCTTTTCCTCCGCCTCGATCTGCACTCCCGGATGGGACATATTGATCTCGCTGGCCTCGTTCCATATTATCACCGGCTCCTTGGCGCCGCCCTGAACTATGGGCGTAGGCGTTGGGGTGGTGGGGGCGTATTCTATCTCCGGCACCTCCCACACACTCAGAGGCGCCTCCTCCCTGCCGCAGGCGCAAAGGCAGAGCGCCGCTATTAAAATCAAGCATATAAGCAGCTTTTTCTTCTGTGATACCGTCTTTGTCATAAACATAACCGTCAGGACCTGAAATTGTAAGAACTTTACCGCCTAACTGGTTAATTTTAAGAACTGCACCCCATGCAACGTTACCGAAGCCTGAAACTGCAAATGTTTTACCTTTAATGTCTTCGCCGTGGCTCTTTAATACTTCGTCACAGAAGTAAACTGCACCGTAACCTGTTGCTTCAGGTCTTATCAAACTACCGCCATAAGAAATACCTTTACCTGTCAAAACAGCATTTTCGAAGTTATTCATAATTCTCTTATACTGACCAAACAAGTAACCGATTTCTCTTGCACCAACACCGATGTCACCTGCAGGAACGTCAACATGAGAACCGATATGACGTGATAATTCAGTCATAAATGACTGACAGAATCTCATAACTTCGCCATCGCTTTTACCTCTTGGGTCAAAGTCACTGCCACCTTTACCGCCGCCGATTGGCAAACCTGTAAGTGAATTTTTAAATATTTGTTCAAAACCTAAGAATTTAATAATACCAAGATATACTGACGGGTGGAATCTTAAACCGCCCTTGTAAGGTCCGATAGCACTGTTAAACTGTACACGGTATCCTCTGTTTACCTGAACCTGACCGTTATCGTCAACCCACGGAACTCTGAAACTGATTGCTCTTTCAGGTTCTACAATTCTCTCAAGCAAACCTGCTTTTTCGTATTCAGGATGACGTTCAATAACTGGTTCTAATGATTCGAAAACTTCTGTAACAGTTTGAAGAAATTCAGGCTCTCCGCCATCTCTTTTCTTAACTGTTTCCAACACTCTTAACAAATACTCGTTTTTTAAAGCCATTTGTATCTACTCCCCTAAATTAAATTTACATTTCATTATACACCCATTGTACAAATTTTGCAATATTTTTTTAAAATTTTTCAAAATTTTCTATAATTCGATTATTTCTTCGCTGTTTTCGGGAGAATTTGAAATTAAATTTTTGTTTTCTTCATTTTCTTCCAAAACTTCTGAAATTGTTTCGCTATTATTTTCCTCAGAAGGATTTTCAGGTTCATCTGTTATTTCCTCTACAGGTATTTCAGGCTCGTCTGTTATTTCTTCCTCAGGGATTTCAGGCTGTGCTTTTTTGCCAATTTCAACAATTCGTGGCATTGCATAATATACGCTTTTATGAACAAAAGTACTTTTAACAAACTGTCCGTCTTTATAATAGTTTTTAAAAGTTTCTACGGTTACACCGTTTTGTCCTGTCTGCACTACCCTTTCCTCGCCTTCGGCAAGATCTTCAACTTCCCGTTCGATAGTTTCTGGTGATGTTGAGCCAACAATTTTGTTTGTAAGTTTTATATCATAATAACTGTCGTCTTTAACACCTAAAATGCTAACTGTAAGAACTCCGCCTGACGCAAAACATTCAATCTTTATAGGAAAGGGCTTATCGTTCATAAATTTATAATCAATTGCTCCGTAAGAAACAGTTGCATCTTGTCCCGAGGGAAGATAACTTATTGTGTAGGAATGATTTGTCCTTGAAACGGTTTTTAAATCCGCCATTAACTGTGCGCCGTATAAAGTTGACGACACCTGACAGATACCTCCGCCTACGCCGTTTTCAAGACCGTTTGCAGTATATACTCCTGCGTCTTTAAACCCGTTTGCGTAAGTTCTTGGTCCAACAATATTATTATATGAAAACACTTCGCCTGGTTTTAAAACTGTACCATTGATTTTCTGTGCCGCTATAGCAATATTTTTAGACCTGCCCACAACACCTGCATTATAACGTGAAGTAAGAGTTGCCAAAACATCACCAAACAGTATTTATCCTCAAGATAACTTGCAGTTATTTCAGGTTTTATAATTTCCTCTATATCAAGGGTAAATATCTTTTCACCGTTATTTATTCTTTCTTCCAACTGTTCATAATTTACCTTATAACCGTCTTTTTCGGGAATTATATCTTTATTTTCACTTTCATAATCTATTTCTGCATTAACAGCAGGCTGACAAATCAATTCATAACATTCCAAAGCATTCACCTTGTCAGTAAATAACAAATCAACATCTGAAAAGTCAGTATAATTTAATTTTCTGGCAATTTCATAGTACGTATTTTGAATATCAGGAACTTTTTTATTCAAATTAATATCAACTGTATTAAAATCTTCGCTGACGTTGTAAAAATCTGCAATGTTATTGTCTTTAACGAATGAAAAAATAAAGTTTTTAATAGTATCATCATTAAGATTTATAACGGGAAAAACAGTATTATCAGTAAGTTTCATAAAAGGACTTTCATTTTTAATTGCATTTAAATATTCTATTGTCTTTTCAATGTTTACTGACTGCAGTTCAACTGCAGGTATCTGGGCACTAAGTTCACCACTTACCAATACAACCTTTTTGTCCGCATAAAAATCATTGACTGACTGCTGAATAAAATTTTCCAGGTCATTATAGGCTTCTTCAGTAACAGGATTACCCAGAAATGTGTAATTATAAAAGAAATATAAGTATGAGATAAATCCACCAACTATTATAAGCAGACTTAATACAGCAACTATAATCCAAATAACAGTTTTTTTCACAAGAATTACCCCCGAAATATTAATAAACCAAGTATATCATTATTTATTTTCAATGTCAATCTGTAATATATGACAACATATCACCAAGAGCAGTTCCTGAAAACCATGCAGAATTGATTGCTTCTTCAAGAGTATTTCCTGTTGTACCAACTTCCAGTATAATGGAACCTAATGTAAGATGAGTATTAAACCGTTCACGTCTTAAATCTATGTCACGAGCCAATGTCGGGTATAACAGATTAAGACGTCTTTGATATTTTAACGCAAATTTCAAGTTTTCACGCCAGTTTGGATTGTCTATTCCGTTAGCATCTGTACCCGAAACAATCATTATCTGTGCTGCACTTTTGCCGTCTATATTAGTCGCAAGTTTATACACATTCCCGTTACTTTCAACGGCGTCTCTGTGAATATCAACAACTATTTTTATAGATGGATATTTTTTAAGGTTGTTTTCTATTGTCTTTTGAGCATTTAAATAGGAGCCGTTATATGACGGATAATCGTGGACTGTTGTATCGTGAATTGCAATTACGCCTTTGCTTTCGAGTGCCTCTTTAAACTCTCTGCCTACACGAACAACGTTGTAGTCAGGATTTTGTGTTCTGTTGGAGTCCGATTGCTCATAAGGGGCATCAGGCGTCTTTAAATAACATTCCGAAGTATGAGTATGTATAATCAGAACAGAGGGCTCGGAACTGTTTATCCGAAACTTAAGGTCCTGATTAATTAAAGTATCTGTATCAATCTCATAATCTGTACTGTTTTTTACTTTAACACCTGCAGAGGTGTCATAAGTCTGAATTTTTGGTGTTTCAACAGTTTTTGAAACAACTTTAACCTCAGTATTGTCTGCAACTACAGTTTCATTTTGTATAATTTCCATAGGGTTATTTATATCAAAACCGAAAATAACGTTACTTAAATTAATTTTGTTAGTATCGAATGTCAAAATCGGTGCAGAATGTGATATTAAAGATACCAATACATTTTGCGATATATATTTACTTATTTCAGTAAAAATCGCTTGTCCAAAGAACAAAGTAAATATAATTGTTAAAACTGCCCATATTTTATACTTAATATTCAATATCCCACCTCCGTATTTAAGTTATATGAAGGATAAAATATTGTTATTACTTATATTTATTAATATCATCTAACGATACGCCGTTGTGCAGAGAAATGTTAATGCCGTTAGCAATAATCTCAGAAATATCCTCTATTATTTCATCTACCTCTTTTGGCGTTACAACAAGATTAATATATTCCTTTGTTAAAATTTCGTTTATCAGGGTATATTTTTCGTTTTTATCTACATTACTTAGTATTTTATAAAACTGAGGGGAACTTTTTGACTGTGAAATCAGTTTATCAAGCACTAAGTCAATTGTATCATTTGCCATCGTAGCGGCATCAACTACAGTCGGAACACCAATTGCTATTACAGGAACTCCTATAGTATCACTGTTTATAGCCATTCTGGAATTACCAATACCGCTTCCTGGAACAAGACCTGTATCTGACAACTGAATGGTTGTACTTACCCTTTCAAGTTTTCTTGAAGCAAGTGCATCTATAACTATCAATAAATCGGGCTTGATTCTGCCTACAACGCCTTTTAAAATCTCACCCGTTTCTATACCTGTTATGCCTAAAACACCTGGTGACAAGGCGCAGACAGGTCTTATACCATCCTCAAGTTCTTCCGGCATATACTGAAAAAGATGCCGTGTTACAAGCAATTGTGATACAACCTTGGGGCCTAATGCATCAGCAGTAATTTTACTGTTACCAAGACCTACAACAAGGACGGTTTTATTTTCGTCAATCTTAATTAATTCGTTTAGTTGTTGTGATAGAATTTTAATAGTATCACGGTAACTTTGTTCCGTTTTATGAATTAATTCAGGTATTTCGAGAGTAATGTAGTTGCCAACAGGTTTACCAAGGGCTTTTTCTCCGTAACTGTCAATAATTTTTACTGTAGTAATTGTTATTTTGTTATATG
>CALDNB010000195.1 GCA_937914775.1 uncultured Clostridia bacterium | reverse complement strand
CCTTTAAATCATAACCCTTTTAAAGCATCTCTTTTTCGGATACATCTTCCGCGTCCCCCGTAAATAAAAACGATACGTCCTTGTAACTTACTTTAAGTACTGCGGAGTAGTTGTTTAATTCTTCATACTCTCCGCTGTTTGGTGCAAGAAATTCTGCCTTTACCAAACTGTTTTCGGGATAAATATTCACTCCGCCTTTTGCCTCGGTAACAGGTATTTCTAATTCAGTGATCCTTTTTAAAAAATCATAATAAAACGAAGTATCGTGAGAGACATTGGGCATATAAACTTTTCCCACATCAAAATATTTTAATAATGTTGTCATACCGCCAATATGGTCGGAATGCGGGTGTGTTGCCACCAGTACGTCAATATCTTTTACTCTTTTCGTCTTTAAAAAGGCAACAAGGGAACCTACCTCGCTTTTTTCACCGGCGTCAATTACCATTACGTCACCGTCGGGGAGAAATAAAACTGAACTGTCACCCTGCCCTACGTCAATAAAAGTAACTTGTAAATTATCAGAACTACCTGTGCAACCACAGATAAAAATGATACATAAAACTACTAATAACAGTTTTTTCATTTTAATAACTCCAGGGCATTTTTATATAAAATCTTATCCTTAACTTCCGCCGAAAGATCTAAATTGTTAAAATATGAAACATCTTCCTTTTGATTATCCCATGGGCAGTCAGTACCAAAAAGAATTTTATTTTCTCCGTGTGATTTTATAATTTCGTATATATATTCATCAGGCATTTTGCCAAAGGAGAAGCCTGTGTCAAAGTATACATCTTCACCGCAAAGAATATCTAAAACGTCGCCGGAAAGAGCGTGTGAGCCCATGTGTGCAAGAACAATCTTATTGTATCCTATCTGGCGAAGCATTTTCTTTGCACGTAAAGGTGTGCATCTTATTTGTCCGCGTATTCCCAAATCAAGTCCTGCGTGGTAAACAATTATAAGTCCAAGTTTTGCGGCATACTCAATAATGGGATAGGTTTTTTCATCATCAATGAAAAACCCCTGATAATCAGGATGAAGTTTAATTCCCTTTAATCCGTAACCCTTTATTGTATCTAATATTTCTTTATAATTTTCACTTTCGGGATGAACAGAGCCAAAAGACATAATCCCCTCTGTACCATTAATCTCACTTGCAAACTTGTTAATTGTATCTTCCTGACCTGAACGTGTAGCAATGGGAAGCACTACACTTATGTCAATTCCCGCTTCCTCCGAAGAACGTTTAAGACAAGATACGGTGCCGTCGCAAAAACTGGGCAACCGTGCTTTGTCCATTAAAATCTCAATGGTTTTATGGGCAATGCTGTCAGGAAAGGCGTGAGTG
>CALDNB010000194.1 GCA_937914775.1 uncultured Clostridia bacterium | reverse complement strand
ATTTCGATTTTACCCCGTTTCCACATAGCATCGTAGTTATGGTTTAAATCAACTCCTCTGGCATTTGCCTGCCAGTCTTTCAGCGTTTTTGACAGTTCAACACCGTCGGGGTTTACCATAGGAGTTATATAAACTGAGCATTTTTCATATAATTCTTTTAAGTTACAGCCTCTCAATTTTATGTTTTTAGTATAACTGTAACACAAGTCAAAAATAAATTTCATAAGTAGTTTTGACGTAATATGCTCTAGTCCGTGGTGGGCACCGTTGTAATATACTTCTTTTTTGCCTGTACCGAATTTTACAGTATATAGTTTTCTGCCCTTTACCGAGTCTCCAATTGAAAAAATATCTGTTAAGTCATAGGAAGAAGAAAGAAGTTCAATATCGCTCTTCAATTGATAATAATCGTACAAATTAAAACACCTCCATACTAATAAGTATGAAGGTGTATATTTTTTAATTACCTGTAATAATCAAATTCCAGATCGTTAATACGTACTGTGTCACCGTCATTGATTCCCATTTCTTCAAGTCTGGCAATTATTCCGCTTTTTCTTAACATTCTCTGGAAGTAGGAAACTGATTCAGTATCCTCAAAGTTTGTAGAATTAACTAATAGTTCAATGCTTTCACCTGTTACTATATACACGTCATCATCAACTTCAATTTCAAATGATGTGTCAATTGTAACCTGTTCAGGCTCAGGAGCCGCTTCTGCTTCAAATACAGGTACAGGGATGTCTTGTAAAAGTGTATATGCTCTTTTTACAAGTTCATCTGTTCCTTTTTTTGCATACGCGGAAATTACAAACAGTTCAAGTCCAAGGCTTTCTATATATTTTTTGAACTCTTCAAGATACATATCTGTCACGTCAATTTTGTTTGCAACTACAATCTGGAGTTTGTCTGACAGTTTTTCGCTGTATTTTTTAAGTTCGTTATTTATTAAATTAAAGTCATCTATTGGATTTCTTCCCTCGCAGCCTGAAATATCAACTATGTGCATAAGAAGTCTTGTTCTTTCGATATGACGTAAAAAGTCGTGACCAAGGCCGACACCCTCGTTTGCGCCTTCGATTATTCCCGGGATATCTGCCATAACCATTTGTCCGTCAAAGACATTTACAACACCAAGGTTTGGATTTAAAGTTGTAAAATGATAATTACCTATCTTTGGTTTTGCATCGCTGACAACAGAAAGTAAAGTTGATTTACCAACGTTCGGGAAACCTACAAGTCCTACGTCGGCAATAAGTTTAAGTTCAAGAATTATTTCTCGTATCTGGCCTTTTCGTCCTGCTTTTGCGAAGTTTGGCGTTTGTCTTGTAGCAGTAGCAAATCGTGCATTACCCCAGCCGCCTTTTCCGCCACGTGCAATGGTGAAGGAAGAGGTGTCCCCTGACAAGTCGCATATAACTCTGCCTGATTCTGCATCTTTTACAACTGTGCCGTCAGGAACATTAATTATTAAATCTACACCGTCTTTGCCTTTCATACGTCCGCCTGTGCCGTCCATTCCGTTTCCTGCCACATATTTCTTTTTGTAGCGGAAGTCCATTAATGTTGACATATTTGTATCAACAGTTAAAACTACGCTGCCGCCACAACCGCCGTCACCACCGTCTGGACCGCCTGCTGCAACATATTTTTCTCTGTGAAAAGCAACGGCACCGTTACCACCGTCTCCGCCTTTTACGAATATTTTTGCTTCATCAACAAACATACCTTTTCTCCCTATTAATAAAAGAATAATAAAAGCCACATTAATTATGTGGCTTTAAAATTGATATTATACAAAATTATTGAGCAACTGTGTAAATACTAACCTGTTTTCTTGTTTTGTCTTTACGCTCAAATTTAACTTTACCGTCAACTAATGCGTATAATGTATCATCACTACCCTTGCCAACATTTAGTCCGGGATGGATTTTTGTTCCTCTCTGGCGAACAAGGATATTACCGGCTAGAACGTATTGTCCGTCACCTTTTTTAGCACCCAAACGTTTTGACTCTGAATCTCTGCCGTTTTTGGTACTACCAACACCTTTCTTATGTGCCATTAGAATTCACCTCTCTAAATATAGATTTCAAATAAATTAACCGTTGATTTTTGTAATTTCAACTTTTGTATAGGCTTGTCTGTGACCTTGTTTTTTGTGATAACCTTTTTTGGGTTTCATTTTGTAAACAACAACTTTTTTTGCTTTGCCGTTTTTAACAGCGGTAGCAGAAACTGTTGCGCCGTCAACAACGGG
>CALDNB010000193.1 GCA_937914775.1 uncultured Clostridia bacterium | reverse complement strand
AATAGTTTAGTATTTATTTATCATATCGTAAAAATCGCCCTTGTAGTTTTTTGCAATATTTCTGACAGCGTTTAAGTCAAACCTCTGACATTGGCGCAGTTCATAGCCAATCTGTCCTGCAATATCAGTCCAGCTGCTACCCACTATATACCTGTTAAAACATACAATTCTTTCGTAATTGTTAAGGTTGTTTATGGCATCAAATATTTCTTGCATTCGCTTTTTCATATCGGCAAGGTCATGCTCCAAATCATGGATGATTTCAAGATAAATCTTTTCCATTTTATGCATAATATTAATGGAAATTTCCTGTTCACAGTCGTCGGGGTCTGACATTTTATTCGTTGTCTCTTTTAAAGGTTTATACATAAAAGTTATAAAATCCTCAAGGTGTTTTTCTTTTAACTGCACAGTTCTTTTTAAAATCTGGTAAGAACTTAGCCATTTACGTATTTGTTTTTGCTGTTCTTTGGTCATTTTTTTGATACTTCCTTTCCATAAAATCACTCAACTGGGATAATTTACCAATATTATACATTCGTTTGAGTGATTTGTCAATACCAAAATATGGAAATTTATATAAAATATTGACTAAATATAGAAAAAATGGTAAAATATACCATAATGGAGGTGCTGTTGTGGGTATATATAGCAAGTTGAAAACGTTGATGGAATTAAATGATATGTCAGATGCTGAACTGTCAAGGTTAAGTGGAGTTCCTGTATCTTCTATTTACAGTATGAAAATGAGAGACAGCAACAGAACAGACCTTGATGTGCTTAAATCAATTGCGTCAGTATTTGGTGTCAATATAAGTTTTTTTGTAAGCGACGATCCGTCTGATTTTATAAAGTTGTCGGAGGAGGAAGCAAGGCTGATTCTTAAATACAGGCTTCTCGAAGAACGGGGCATTAAATGTGTTAATGCTGTTATAGACTGTCTTTCCGGTAATGTAAAATGAGACAAATACAAAAGTATTTGTCTCATTTATGATAGTTTTCGTTATTAATAATTTTGAATGCTCTGTATATTTGTTCAGTAAGTATTACCCGCATAAGTTGGTGCGGGAACGTCATTTTTGAAAAGGACAGTTTTAGTTTTCCTGCCTTTTTAATATCATCGTGCAGTCCGTTGCTGCCGCCGATTATAAATGAAATATGGGAACAACCTGATACTGCCTCGTCTTTTATAAACTGTGCAAGTTGTACGCTGTCCAACTGTTTGCCCTCGATACAAAGAGGAATACATGTTCCCTTGATTTTTGGGAGTATTAACTGTGCTTCCTTTGTTATATTGTCGTCACTGTCGGGAAAGTCAGGAATTTCTGTTATAACAAATTTGCAAAAGCGGGACAATCGTTTTTTGTATTCGTCTATTGCATCTTTATAAAATTTTTCTTTGATTTTTCCTACTGCGATAATTTGTATAGTGAGCATAACTCCTGTCACCCTATATTTATACTTATTTCATATCTTGGCGCTACTGACAAAGACGATTCTTCTAAAACCACTCCGTCATCTTTGATTTTCTGGAAAACGGTTTTATATGCTATTTCGGGAGTGTTGTTTTCATCGCTTAAATGTCCAAGTATGATTTTTTCTGTGCCGTTTTCAAATAAATATGAAGCGAATTTTGCGGTGTCGTTGTTACACAAGTGCCCTGCTTTCCCCAAAATTCGTTTTTTTAGGCTATAAGGATAACTTCCGTTTTTAAGCATCTGTTCGTCGTAATTTGCTTCAAGAACAACTGAGCGAGAGCCTTTAACTATATCTGCCACACCTTTTGTTACATAGCCCATATCTGTTGCTACTGCATACTTTGCTCCGTTGCTTTCAATTACATAGCCTGTGGGCATATTTGCATCGTGGGGTATTTTGAATGGTGTGATTAGTGTGCTACCAACCCCAAGACTGTCATAATTATCAAAAGTTACTACATTTTCGGGATTTATTCTTCCAACGTTCATTCCCTGCCATGTGCCGATACTTGCAATAACGGGGATATTGAATTTTCGTGACAACACACCTACACCTGCGCAGTGGTCGATGTGTTCGTGGGTTACTAAAATGTAATCTAAGTTTTGTGCGGAAATTCCCGCCTGACAAAGCAATGGTATAAGACGCTTCGCGCTTATACCACAGTCAATTAAAATATTCGTATTGTCATCTGAAAACAAAACGGCGTTACCGCTGCTGCCGCTTACCAATGTGCGAAATATCATACCACTTCTCCGTTTGCAGAATCAGGAGATTCTGTGCCTTCAGTTTTTCTTGTTATCTGTGCACCAAGACTTTTCAGTTTGTTTTCAAAGTCTTCGTAACCTCTGTCAATGTATTTTAAGTTGCTTATTTCCGATACCCCGCTGGCTGCCAGTGCTGCAATTACCATAGATGCACCTGCACGAAGGTCAGTTGCTTTTATGGGAGCACCCGTAAAGCCTTTTATACCTTCAATTATGGCGTTTCTGCCGTCAACGGTGACGTTTACTCCCATTTTACGAAGTTCGTCAACATACTGGAATCTGTTTTCCCATACACTTTCAGTAATAACCGATGTACCCTCGGCAAGTGATAAAAGTACAACTGCCTGAGGCTGCATATCTGTAGGGAACCCCGGATATGGCAGGGTTTTTATATTTACCCTTTTTAAGGGGTTCGTTCTTTTTACACGAACGCTGTCGTCATACTCTGTAACTTCCACATTCATTTCTGAAAGTTTTGCAGATATACTTTCCAGATGTTTTGGAATAACATTTTTAATAAGCACGTCGCCACAGGTAGCGGCTGCTGCAATCATAAATGTTCCTGCTTCAATCTGGTCGGGAATTATTGAGTATGTACCGCCTGTTAATTTTTCTACACCTTTAATTTTGATTGTATCTGTACCTGCACCTTTAACTGATGCGCCCATTGCATTTAAGAAGTTTGCAAGGTCAACAACGTGGGGCTCTTTTGCAGCATTTTCAATTACCGTAGTACCTTTTGCACGTACAGATGCTAAAATGGTATTGATTGTAGCACCTACCGAAACAATATCCATATAAATATTGGCGCCAACAAGATTGTCAGTTTTTGCATCAATTACGCCTCTGTTGATTTTAACCTGCGCACCAAGTGCCTCAAAGCCTTTTATATGCTGGTCTATAGGACGTACGCCGAAATTACAACCACCGGGCATAGCAACTTCTGCTTTGTTAAATCTTCCAAGCAATGCACCGATTAAATAATAAGAAGCACGCATTTCTGCAACTAAATGTTCAGGAGCGCAGTAACTTGTAAGATTTGTACAGTCAATTTTTAATGTGTGATTATCAAGTTTTTCTATTTTTGCACCAAGTTCTGTCATAATGTTTAACAGTACTTTTACATCTGTTATGTCAGGGACATTTTCAATTATACTAATGCCGTCAACCAGAAGTGCCGCAGGAATAACTGCAACCGCAGCATTTTTTGCACCTGCTATTGTCACTTCGCCTTTTAATGGTTTACCGCCTATAATTACAAATTTATCCAAAGAATTCACCCTCCCCGGATTTATCTAACATATATTATATACTAATACCGTATTATTTTCAAGTACTTTTTTAATAACTGATTTTCTCAAGAATTCCTTTGATTTTTGCAATGGCGATGCCGTAATTGGTAATGGGTATATTCTGCCCCTTTGCCTTTTCAATTCTGCTTAAGATATTTTCTGTTAAACATACAACCGCCGCAGTGGATAATAAGTGCATATTTTGAAAGGTCTTTTGGGAAATCAACTCCCGATACTATTTCAACCTTTAGTTTTTCTCCTGCAATCTTCCTTAGCATTGCAGGGATTTTTTCTCTGCCTATGTCACCGTCTAAGGCGTTATGGGAACAGGCTTCAGCAATTAAAACTGTGTCTGTTTCTTTTAAATGCGGAATTTTTTCTGCGCCCGAAACATATACGTCAATATCCCCTTTGTACCGCGCAAAAAGTGCGGAAAAGGAAGTAAGAATACTTTCTTCGGGTTTTTGTTTATAAACTACATCAAATACCTGGGAGTCTGTAATTATCAGTTTTGGTGGATTTTTAAGGCTTGAAAGTGCAGTTTCCAGTTGGTCGGTGGTAGTGCTTACCACTATGCACTTGTTGTCAAGTAAATCCCTTATTGTCTGCACCTGAGGGAGTATTAATCTTCCTTTGGGTGCCTGTATATCCTGAGGCATAACAAGCAACACTACATCATCTTTGTTTGCAAGATGTGATGTAATGCTTTTTACTTCATAGTCTTCAGGCACTAACCGTACCAGCGCCTCTTTTAAATCATCTATTCCTGTTTTGTTAAGTGCGCTGACAGTAATGGCATTAAGTTTTAATTCTTGAAGTATTTTATTTTTGATATGCTTACTGTCTATAATATCTGCCTTGTTGATTACTGCAACAACGGGAATTTTCTTTTGCTTAAAAGTATCAAGCCATTGTTTTTCGTGAGTAAAATCCGTGTCACAAAAAACCATTATTGCAATATCTGTTCTGTCCGCTGCTTTTTCTGATGCCTCTACCCTTAGTTTTCCAAGAGTTGTAGTGTCATCAAAACCGGGGGTGTCTATTAAAACACAAGGACCGATGGGGTGTATTTCCATGGCTTTAAAAACAGGGTCGGTTGTAGTGCCTTTTGTGTCGGACACAATGGCAGACGCCTGATTTGATATTGCATTTATAAGGGACGATTTACCGCAGTTGCATTTGCCATATACCCCTATATGAAGTCTGTTTGCGTTTGGTGTGTGATTCATATTCCCTCCGTGATTAAAAGCGGAAATCTCTGTTTCCTTTTTCTATTTCCTTAGTCATTTCAAGGGTTTTCTCTTTAACTTCGGGACATGCTACTCTTTCAATTTCTTTGTCCCACACGTTTTGTATTGCACGTTTTGTTTCATCATTTGCATAATCCAACTGATATTCCTTTAAAGTAAGAAGTGCGTTTGGCTGACAGTAGTTGCAGATTTCTCCGCTTTTTGCAAAACTCATAAATCTGTCACCTGTTCTGCCCTGTCTGTAACAAGCGGTGCAGAAACTGGGAACATATCCCTCTTCGCAAAGCCATCTTACAACTTCGTCAAGGGGTCTTGTGTCTGTTACATCAAACTGTGCTGTTCCCTCGTCTTCGTCACGGTTTTTAGCGTATCCGCCAACACCTGTAATAGAGCCGCCGCTTATTTGTGAAACACCTAATTTCAACACTTCGCGTCTTGTGGCTTTTGATTCTCTTGTAGATACGATTATTCCTGTATATGGTACTGCAATTCTTAAAATTGCAACTATTTTCTTGAAAGTATCGTCGGGAATTGTGTCGTGGAAAATTGACAGGTCAACGTTTTCTGCAGGACAAATTCTTGGTACGCTTATTGTGTGAGGCCCTACGCCGAAGGTGTCTTCTAAATGTTTTGCGTGAAGAAGAAGACCTACAAAGTCGTACTGGTAATTATAAAGACCGAACAAGGCACCGATGCCCACGTCGTCAATACCGCCCTCCATGGCTCTGTCCATTGCCTCTGTATGGTAAGCGTAATTATGTTTAGGACCTGTTGGGTGCAACCTTTCGTAAGTGGGCTTGTGATATGTTTCCTGGAATAAAATATACCCATCAGCATGGGCCGGGGTGAAACTCCCGTGGAGCTGTGCCAACAGCCATCCGTTTTCTGCCTCTTTCAGTTTTCTGTAATTTTCGACTGTAGTTGCCGCTATATTTATATTAACACGTCTTATAGAGCCGTTTTTGTGCTTTGTGGAATATACGGTTTTTATGCTTTCCAAGATATATTCGATGGGGCAGTTTTCGGGGTCTTCTCCTGCTTCGAGGGCAAGACGTTTGTGTCCCATATCCTGAAGCGCAGTTACCTCTTTTGCAATCTCTTCCTGAGTAAGTTTCTTTCTTTTTATGCAGGTATTGTTGTGGTGGTATGAACAGTAAAGACAACCGTTCACACAGTAGTTTGAAAGATAAAGAGGTGCAAACATAACTATTCTGTTGCCGTATATTTTCTGCTTTATGTTATGGGCAATTTCGTATATTTCTTTTATAACTTCTTCGTCGTCGCATAAAAGAAGTGTTGTTGCTTCGGTGTAGTCAATTCCGTTACACGCTCTTGCTTTATTTAGTATTTCTTTTACATATTCTTTGTTTTGAGACTGCTCTTTTGCAGTTTCCAGAGTTTTTAATATCTCCTCGTCAGAAATAAATTCTTCCGCTTTTTTCGATTTACTGTTATACATTGCGATTATCTCCTTTCGGCTTATGTTAATATTTTAACACTTTTGTTTTAAAAATTCAATACATTGACATTAATTATTTTATTATGTATAATATTTTTGAACAAAGGAGAGTAGTTATGAAAAAAGTGTTAATTACCGGCGGTACAAGAGGAATAGGAGAAGCAATCGCAAGATTACTGTCGGAAAAAGAATACAAAGTTTATATAAATTATTTAAAAAGTGACGAAAAGGCGGAGAATCTTGCCCGGGAAATCGGTGCTGTACCTGTAAAAGCAGATGTGTCCTCTCCAAAGGAAACAGAGGAGATGTTTTCCAAAATCGGCGGAGTTGATATTTTAATTAACAACGCAGGAATTGCACAGCAAAAACTGTTTACAGACATTACTTCTGAAGATTGGAACAGAATGATCGGAGTTAATCTTACGGGAGTTTTTAACTGCACAAAAGGTGCACTTCCATATATGATAAATAAAAAATCAGGGTGCATTATAAACATTTCTTCAATGTGGGGAATATGCGGTGCCTCCTGCGAAGTACATTATTCTGCAGCAAAAGCAGGGGTTATAGGTTTTACAAAAGCACTTGCCAAAGAGGTTGGTCCCTCGGGGATAACAGTAAACTGCATCGCCCCCGGTATGATTGATACAGATATGAACAAGGGTTTTGATAACGAAACAATTGAAATGGTAAAAGAGGAAACACCTCTTGGAATAATCGGCAAACCCCAAGACATTGCCAACTGTGTTTTGTATCTGATTGAACAGGGACAGTTTATTACAGGGCAGGTAATAAGTCCAAACGGAGGAATAGTTATCTGACGATACTATCTGTAATATGAAAGGAACGAAAGAATAAATGGCATTCATAGAAATGAACTTCAGGTCACAGGAGCTGAAAAGACGTGTTTCCGTCAATGTAATACTTCCGG
>CALDNB010000192.1 GCA_937914775.1 uncultured Clostridia bacterium | reverse complement strand
CCATTGAGTTGTGGGATGAAAGGCTTACAACTGTCAGTGCCATAAGGGTACTTAATGAAACCAATACCAGAGGCAACAAAAGAAAAAACGTAGTTGATACTGTTGCTGCTTGTATAATATTACAAAACTATATAGATTTTAAAGGAGGAAAATGAAATGAGCGAAGAAATGAAAAATGACAACATCATCGAACTTACAGATGAGGAAACAGGAGAAGCGGTGTTATTTGAACACCTTGACACCATTGAGTTAAACGGTAAACAATATTTTGTTTTGACTGACTACTACGAAGAAGAAACAGAAGAAAGCGATGTTTACGTTATGACAGTTGTTGTTGACGAAGACGGAGAAGAAACTCTTGAAATTGTTGAGAACGACGAAGAGGTTGCACAAGTCTTTGATATTTTCAAAGAACACGTTGGCGACGAATTTGAATTTTTAGACTAATATGTAAAAAAATTTTAACAAAATAGTACTGTTATTTTTTTAAGAACTATGATACAATGTATTATAGTTCTTTTTTTGGAGGTACACACAAATTGAAAGATAAATTAAGAGCACTTGTTGCTTCTGTTATTATTATATTTTACACTACAACTGTTGCTTTTGCATCAACAAGCATTTTAGGCAGTGAGCAAATGTTTGAGGGCAAGGTGCAGGTTGCAGACGGTACATACTATTACGAAAATGTGTTTTACAGCGACCAGTCGGGAGTTGGCCCTCAGGCGGAGTTTTATTTTGAATATAACCCTAATACAAACGTTGTGCCTGTAATTTCTGACGGTGGTTCGGTATATGGCAGATACGACATATACCAAAATTACAACGACTTACTTTCAAATAATTTAAAGCCCGTAGCGGGAGTTAACGGAGACTTTTTCTCCTTGCAGACAGGGGTGCCCATAAGTCATTGTATATCTGACGGCTATATAATGTCAAAAGACAAGACGGGACAGGATAGTATAGGTTTTATGGAAGACGGTACCGCCTTTATAGGTTGGCTGGAAATAAAGACCACAGTTATTAAAGACGATTTAAGCGCCGTCGTTGAAAATATAAACAAGTATCGCCAACCCCATCAAGTTTATATGTTTACAGAAGAGTTTGGTCCTGAAACACATGATACCGACCCCGGTCTTGTAATAGTTTTGACGGATATTTCGGATAAAATTTCCATTGACGGCGAAGTGACAGCAACCGTTGAAAGCGTTGATTACTTTACAGGCTCGACTGCTCTTCCAAAGGACAAGATTGTAATATCAATAAATGACAAATTAAAAGAACAGGACAACTACAAATTTTTTGAAAGTTTAAAAGCAGGAGACGTTGTTACCATTAAATCGGAACTCTCGGGCGACCCCCGTTTTCTTGAGGCTAAGACAGTAATGGGAGGCTCTCAGGGACGACTTTTAAACAAGGGTGTTGTAAACGACAAATTACAGGTTGGCGCTGCTCCCAGAACTGCAGTAGGTGTCCGCGAAGACGGTTCAAGTATTTTTTATACTATTGACGGCAGACAAACAGGATACAGTTACGGTGTGCAACTGACTACTCTTGCAAAACGTCTGAAAGAATTAGGTTGTGTTGATGCAATTAATCTTGACGGCGGCGGCTCAACAACCTGCGCAGTAATTTTCCCGGGGTACAAAGATTTTACTGTTACTAATTCACCATCTGACGGAAGCGTAAGAAAAAATTCAAACTTTTTCTTTTTTGTTAATAACCAAAAGCCTACGGGTAATCCGTCGAAAATGTTTATATATCCTCTTGATATGAAAATTTTATCAGGTGCAAAAACTACAGTTACTGCTAAAATGACAGACGACAGTTTCAGTCCTGTTAATTCTGATAATATTACCTTTTCAACAAGTCA
>CALDNB010000191.1 GCA_937914775.1 uncultured Clostridia bacterium | reverse complement strand
CAGGTACTTTGAAAACCTGTGCTTGCAGATGAAGGAATAACACAGGTAACTCTCACATTGTGAGGCTGCATTTCAAGATACATTCCCTTTGAAAAATTGAGAACACCTGCTTTTGCAGCAGCATATACGCTCCAGGTAGGCCAGCATTGTCTTGCACAAACAGAAGAAATGTTTATAATTGTACCTGATTTCTGTTTTTTCATTAAGTCGGCAAAAGCACGGCAACCGTATATAACGCTGTTAAGATTAAGTTTGATAGTTTCGTCAATTTCCTCGATTGAAAATTCGCTTACTTCTTTAATGGTTACGCCGCCACCTGCGTTATTTACAAGTATATCAAGGCGTCCGTATTTCTCTGTTACTGTTTTTACGACCTTTTCCCAGTCAGCGGGATTTGTAACGTCCATAGAAATTGCCAAAGCGCCTCCTACTTCATTTTTCGCCTTTTCCAGTTTTTCGATGTTTCTTGCGGTCATAATAACTGTGTCACCGCATTCAGCAAATGCTTTTGCAGTTGCTTTACCGTAACCGCTTGATGCTCCCGTAATTAAAACTATTCTGTTCATTTTCATTTCTCCTTTATTGGTATCATTATTTCCCATGAAAAGCCATCTTGTGACATATCAAAGGGATAAATTTCAACAGTTGGTATTTCGTAATTGTGTAAAAGATTTGCTGACGGCAAATACTCGTATAAAATCTTACTGTATGTTTCGTTTACTATGTCGTCATCTACAGTATTCATTTTAAAACAAGCCCATTTTGAAGCAGGTATCAGTTGACCGTCATCTGCTTTTTCACCTATTGTACACTTAACATTTCCCTCTTCGTTCTGGTAGGAAACATAAATCCTATCGCTTTGTAATTTCTTGTCTTCCTCTTTTTCGTAAAATTCGTTCCACACATTTTCACAGCAACAACTGTCGGTAATACTTGAAACTGCGGTAAACCCTTTTATATAAAAAGGTTTTGTGTCCTTTATTTTAAAATCAATATTTTCCCTGCCGTAAACATCAACCTTGAATTTGGGACGTGTAAAAATATTAATATCACCCTTTTGCTCCATACAGGCAGTAGGTGACATTTTGTGATGTTCACCAAAGGCTTTAATAAAACCGGACTGACTGGAATACCCGTATTTCTGGCTTAATTCCAGCATATCAATTTTATCCTTTGTTGCAATTTCAATGGCAGCAAGGGACAGGCGACGTTTTCTTATATACTCATACACAGGGCATCCTACAACAAATGAAAATATACGTCTGAATTCATAAACAGAAAGTTGCATTTTTTCTGCCAATACGTTGCAGTCAATATCACAGGTAATATTATTTTCAATGTACTCAATAACTTCTTCGATTTTTTGTATTCCGTTATACATTCTTCCGCCCCCTGTTATAATTATAAATACCAACGATAAAAAAGTCTTGTCTTTTCTTGCACAAATAGATTATTCAATTCCCTGTTTTCTGTATTCAGAGGGTGACATACCCACATTTTTCCTGAAACATCTTGAAAAGTAATTCTGGTCATATATTCCCACATACTCGGCAATATCCTTCACAGACATATTGGTAGATAAAAGTATATCCCTCGCTTTTTCCATACGAAGCGATGTTAAAAACTCTGTATAAGACTGTCCCGAAACTTCTCTGAAAAGATGCAAAAACCTGCTTGTGCTTAAACTGAAATCCTTTGCAAGTTCTTCTGCAGTTGGCGGCTCCTGTATGTTTTCGTATATTATTCTGCACGCCTCGTTTATTCTTATTTCGCTTTTTCTGTTTACGTTACTTTGCCTTAAGGCATACTTCCTTGCAGTAATACTTAGCAACTGATAAAAGTATGCGGCGCACCAGTCTTTGTACATTGGTTTTCGCATTGCAAATTCCTGAGCCATACGGGAAGAAATTTCTTTAAAGTGGGAACTTTGCCCCATCATAAAAACCTTTAAATCATATATTCCAAGCCGTTTAAGAATAGTTTCGCAACCCACTCCCGAAAAATGAACAAAATGGGAAATTGAGTTGTCTTTTTCAAGGTAGTAATAATTCTGCGGCTCAAAGGGACGGAACAAAACTACGCTTCCTGCCAGAAGACTTTGCCATTTTCCATCAATGAAAACGTGGAGCACACCTTTTTCCACATAAATAAGATGATAGTCTTTTCTTCCCTCGGGACGGTTACTTCCTCTGTCACGCTTATATATATGTTCAACACCGCAACTGTTTATCTCAAGATACTCTATTGAATTTTTATCTGTAGAATAAACTTTGTTTTTAACATTCACCATAAACCAATTCACCGTTTAAAAATACCGCTTCTGGTTTAACAGTCATTTCCATTGGGCAACCTTTTGTAATTACCAGATCAGCATCTTTTCCTTTTTCTATTGAGCCAACTCGGTCTGCTATGCCAAGATGTTTTGCAGGGTTAATAGTTATTGTTTTAAGTGCTTCAAATTCAGTTGCACCCTCACGCATAAGAAGACCGGCAACCAAAGGCAGGTATTCCTGAGCAACTACAGGAGAGTCCGTCATAACAGACACTTTGCAACCTGCACGAAGCATTTTCACAGCCGACGCCGGGTCTTTCATAATGTTTTCGCTTCTTACAGATTGTGAAAAGTATGGACCAAGAGCAACAGGATATCCCTCTTTTGCCAGAATTTCCGCAATTTCTCCACCACCTGCTACGTGTTCTAAAGTTAATTCTACTCCGCATTCCTTTGCAATACGTATTGCAGTAAACACATCGTCATTTCTCTGAGCATGTGCCTTAAGAGGAATTTTTCTTTCAATAACAGGAATTAACGCCTCAAGTTTAGCATCGTAACGCGGCATTTTTTGTATGTCTCCGCCTGCAAGTTTTTTAAGTTCGTAATATTCTTTTGCCTTAATCAATGTATCACGGATAGTTGCCGCAATAGTTGCACGGGAGGTAATGCTGTCTTTTAGCGCCCTTTTCGGATTTTCACCAAAGGCAACTTTCATAGCCACAGGGTCTTTGATAATCATATCGT
>CALDNB010000190.1 GCA_937914775.1 uncultured Clostridia bacterium | reverse complement strand
TTGACAGTTGCTGTGACATGTGTCATATCGCTACCGATGACGGCAGTTACGGAACAAAAGGTTTTGTAACAGACGTACTGGAGGAGGTAGTTAAAAACAATAACGTAACCTCTATTTATTCCTGCGGTCCTGTGCCTATGATGAAGGGCGTAAAACAAATCGCAGAAAAATATAATATTTACTGTCAACTTTCTATGGAACAGAGAATGGGCTGCGGTATAGGTGCCTGTGCAGTTTGTACCTGCCAGTCTCATGGCGAAAATGTTAAGGTGTGTCAGAAAGGTCCTGTTTTTGATGCACAAGATTTGGATTTGTAGGTGAAGATATGAATACTAAAGTTAATATAGCAGGTGTAACATTAAATAACCCTATAGTTACTGCATCAGGAACATTCGGTAACGGCTGGGAAACAGGTCAGTACTTTAACCTTTCGGAACTGGGCGGTATATGTGTTAAGGCAATTACCCTAAAACCTAAAGCAGGTAATCCGTCACCAAGAATTGCGGAAGTAACGGCGGGTATCTTAAACAGCGTAGGTCTGCAAAACCCCGGTGTTGAACATTTTATGACTTACGATGTGCCTAACCTTAAAAGATATGATGCTAAAATAATTGCAAATATTTCAGGCAGTTCTATTGAGGAAAATGAAGAAATTGCAACAGTTCTGGGTGACAGCGTAGATTTAATCGAACTAAATATTTCATGCCCCAATGTAAAAGAGGGCGGCGTGGCTTTTGGTACTGACTGCGGTATGGTTGCGGAAATTACCAAAAGAGTAAAAGCAAAATGTAAAGTCCCGTTGATTGTAAAACTTTCACCTAACGTAACAAATATTTCAGAAATTGCAAAAAGTGCCGAGAACGCAGGTGCAGATGCCCTTTCTTTAATTAATACTTTGTACGGTATGAAAATTGATGTAAAAAGCAGACGCCCGATTTTGGCACGTAATGCAGGAGGTTTTTCAGGTCCTGCAATTAAGCCGGTTGCAGTAAGAATGGTATGGGAAGTTGCAAAAGCTGTAAAAGTACCGCTGATTGGTATGGGCGGTGTTATGAACGGGGAAGATGTGGCAGAGTTTATGATTGCAGGTGCAACTGCCGTTGCGGTAGGAACTGCAAACCTTGTAACCCCTGATGCTTCATTAACCATTAAAAATGAGTTTTTGAAATATATGTCTGATAATAATATTGACGATGTAAATGACTTAATCGGAAGTATCCGTGAAAACTAATTGTAAAAGGAGACAGAAAAATGACAAGAGAAAGAGTTTTAGAAATTTTACAGGAGGCAGGAGTGCTTTTGGAAGGACACTTCCTTTTAACTTCAGGCAGACACAGTAATAAATATATGCAGTGTGCCAGGATTTTTCAGAATGCAAAGTACAGCGAAGAATTATGCGGTGAACTTGCAAAACTTTATAAGGACAGCGGAGTAGATGTGGTAATAGGTCCCGCTATCGGCGCAATACTTATTTCTTATGAAGTTGCAAGACAACTTGGAACACCCAACATTTTTGCAGAAAGAGATGCTGATGGCAAAATGACTTTGCGCCGCAGTTTCGAAATCAAACCGGGACAAAAAGTTCTTGTTGTAGAAGATGTTGTTACAACAGGTGGCTCCGTAAGAGAAGTAATTGAACTTGTAAAAGAAAACGGCGGAGAAGTAGTTGGTGTCGGCAGTATCGTTGACAGAACTGCAGGTAAAGTTGATTTTGGCGTTCCTTATAAAGCAGTATTGCCTATTGAAATTGAATCTTTTGAGGCAGACAGTTGTCCTCTTTGTAAAGCGGGACAGCCTGTTGTAAAACCCGGCAGCCGTAAGATTAAGTAAATATGGCAGAAAGAAATACACACGATGGTCACAGACGGCGTATTATGGCAAAAGCACTTAACGGCGATTTCGAGAGCCTTGAAAAACACGAGATAGTGGAAGTACTGCTGTTTAACGTGCTGCCCAGAATAAACACAAATGAAATTGCTCATAGGCTGATTGATAAATTCGGCTCTCTTCACGCTATCTGCTCTGCAGATATAAATGACTTAATGACCATAGAAGGCGTGGGACTTAAAACTGCCGAGTTTTTAAAAATGCTTCCTACTTATGTTAAGTGCTACGAATTCAGTTACTATAGAGACGACGAAACTATGGCAAATACTGAAAAAGCAGGAGAATACTGCGTAAAACTTTTTGCAGGTGAAAATTCCGAAGGCGTGTATGCTCTCTTCCTTAATATTAATAAGGAACTGATTAAAAAAGTAAAAGTGAGCACAGGCACGGTAACAATGGTACATATTGACCAGAAAGTAATACTAAAACACGCACTTGAAACAAACGCTTCTTTTGTGATACTTACGCACAATCACCCAAGCGGTGTACTTATGCCGTCCCAAAACGATATAACGGTAACAACCAACCTGGCAATGATGCTTTCAAATATACAAACAGAACTGATTGACCATATAATAGTATCGGGAAACAGATATTTTTCATTCAGAAAAGAGAATATTAAAATTTACAAATAAATATTGCAAAAAGCGCCATAAAGTATTAAAATAAGTAAGATACAGGTCATAAAGTATCTTAAAGTTACAGTTATATTACAACTGTTGACTTTAAAAATGCTTTTTGATATAATCATTACAGTATCAGTAGTGTCTTATGGTTTATCCATTAAAGACACACTCGAAGGCAGTACAGGTAAGGAAAGAGGCTTGTAAATGCCAAGTAATGATAACTCTTTCAAAAAAATATTTTAAGGGAGGATTTTCAATGAAAAACCTAAACAAAGTTTTTGCTATGTTACTAGTTGTTGCTATGATGATGACTTCAGTAGTATTTGCTGATTTCTCAGACGTTGCTGACGACGCTGCATACGCAGAAGCTGTCAATGTTGGTGTTGCTCTTGGCTTGTTCACAGGCTATGAAGACGGCACATTCCAACCAGAAGGCAATATTACAAGAGCTGAATTTGCAGCAATGGTTGTAAGAGCTCTTAACCAGGAAAGTCAGGCAAAAAGTGCTGCTACAGCAGCTACAGTATTCCCTGATGTTGCTGCAGACCACTGGGCAAAAGGCTACATAAACGTTGCTTCTAAAAAAGGTATCATCAATGGTTATGAAGACGGCACATTCCGTCCTGAAAACAATGTTACATTTGAAGAAGCAGTTAAAATGCTAGTTGTTGCTATCGGTCACGAACCAGAAGTTGGTGCAGCTGGTTATCCTTTAGGATACCTAACAGTTGCTGACGACTATGACATCACAGATGACGCTATGGGCGTTGTTGGTGAAGCTGCTACAAGAGGTTTAGTTGCTCAGTTGTTACTAAACTCAATGGACACACCTCTAATGGAAAAAGTTGGCTATGGTGCATTCTTAGACTATCAGGTAAATGATGGTTATGATGACACAGCAAGAGAAACATTGTTAAGCGAAAACCATGACATCGTTAAATTAAGAGTTACAGTTAAAACTTCTTCATTATTGTCAGGCTCAAACGCTAACGACGAAGAATATGTAACAGTTGATATTTTGAACACATACGCTTCAAAATACACAGAATCAGAATTTACAGATGCTTATGGTGACTACCTAACAGGTTACCAGATTTTAGCCGGCGAAACAGACATTTCTGAATTAGTTGGTAAAAATGCTATCGTTTATGTACGTTACAACCCGAAATCACAAGAAGATGCGGTTGCTGTATATGCATCAATCGATACAACAAAAACTTATGAATTAACAGTATCAAGCGCTGACGTTGCTTCAGTTGAATGCCCATCATGCCCAGGAACAATTCCTCACACACATGATGACGATGTAATCACATTCAACTACTACAAAGCACCTACAGATAAAAAAGCTACATCTGTTACAATTAACAAAGATGCAGACCTTTACATCAACGGTGTTTTAACAGATACAACAGATGCTGGTGTTATCATCGACAAATTAGAAAAGGCTTATGGTACAATCACATTCCAGAGATTGAACAGAACAACTGTTGAAGATTACGATACAATCTTTATCACAAACTATGAAACATACGTTATTGAATCAATAAGTGCTACAAGATTTAAAGTATATTCAAAGAACAATGGTAACTTCACATATTATGATGAAGACGGTGCTGTTGTTGCTACATTAGTTGACGCTGCAGGTGCTGAAATGGCTTGGGAAGACCTAAAAGAAAACGACATCATTTCAGTTGTTGAAAGTGTTGGTTCAAAGAAAGTTATTAAAGCTGAACTTCTAACAGCTACAGTTGCTGGTTCAGTTACAGGCGTATCAGCTGACGAAGACGAATATGTAATCGCTGGCGAAACATACGCAGTTGACGGTAAAAACGTTGATCCTGGCGACATCGCTCTTGGCGACGAAGGTACATTCTTCTTAGATGCTATGGGTAACATCTGCTACTACGATACAACAGCAGAACTTAACACAAACTATGCTGTAATCGTTAAAGTAGGTACAAACGGTAGCAACTTAGATACAAAAACAGCTATCAAAGTTTACACATACGACGGTCAGTTCGGTACAATGACTACAGCTTCTAAAGTTAAATTAGATGGTATTTCTAATATTCCTTCAGCAAGCTTGAGTTCAGATTATATTGTAAACAAAAATGCTGCCGATACAGAAAAATTAGTTGCTAAATACGGCGAAGATAACTATAATATTGATGAAGATATAACACCAACTCCTGTTGAAGTTGGTGACGCCGACGACGTTGATGAGATTTATTCAGTCGACGCTTTGGCTGCTGGCAACATCATCACATTCAAAACAAACGCTGCTGGCGAAATCACAGAAATCACAAGACCTACTAAGGTAGATACAACTACAGGTAATAAAGGTAAATTTACTCAGTATGTAAATTTTGCTGGTGATGATCCTGATATTGTTAAATTTAATTTAACATACAACGAAAAATCAGAATCATTCACAGGTGATCATGCTCCAAAATTGTATGTAACAGACAAAACTGTTATTATCGTTGCTGACTTAGCAGGTACAATCGATTCAATTGAAAGCAAAACAGAAGATGACTTCTCATTATTCAGCGTAGCAAACATTGTTGACGAACAGAAATTAGATAACGCTTACGTTTACAACGTAAACGAAGATAAAGAAGTAGGTTTCATCTTTGTTACAACTGAAACAGAAGCTGTTGACGCTGCTGCTATTATGGCTTTAGTAACAGGTAAAGGTACAGCTTCAGATGACGAAGGTAACGAAATCTGGAACATCAAAGTTCTTCAAGACGGTCTTGTAAAAGACGGCGTTGACGAAGACGCTTTAGTAACAGACGGTAGTTCAGACTTCGATATCGTTGCTTACGATACAATCGTTCCTAAATACAACGCTGCTGGTGAAGTTAAAGCTGCTGACAGATTGGCTTACTTGTCAGGTTCAGATGTTGAATTTATCAACGAAAATATGGAAGCTACAGACAAAGTTAAATATTACTTTGGTGCTGTTACAGACATCGACAGAAAAGAATTCACAATCACAGCTGGCGGTACAAACAACGCTGATACATCATTCACCGTTGACAATGCTACAAACGTATATGTTTATAACTGCTTAGTTAACAGCAAATACGCTGCATCAATCGACTCATACGATGTAGTTGAATTTGACGAAGAAGGTAAGGCTTACTATGGCACAACTGAAGTATCAGTTAAAGTTGTTGCTCGTGAATTTGACGAAGAAATCATCGACTTAGTAATCTACATCTTACCTAACGCTTAATCAGTAGTTGGTAATAATAAAAACCACCTCTTATGAGGTGGTTTTTTTATTTGTCGTTTTGAGTTGTGATTTTACTGCGGAAAAGCCACTCGCGGCTCTGACAGTCCATCGGACTGTCATTCACTACCGCTCCTTCGAATCCCAATTATACTCATAAAAAAAGAACACCTTATTGGTGTTCGTTTTTTCTGGAGGAGAGGAAGGGATTCGAACCCTCGGAACGCTATTAACGTTCACAGCATTTCCAATGCTGCGCCTTCAGCCAACTCAACCACCTCTCCACAGCCTTTTTTTATTATACAATAAAACTTCTTAAAAATCAATAGAAATATTGACAAAATATTAATAATACTATATAATAAACATGTTGCTGTCTTAGCTCAGTAGGCAGAGCACTTCCTTGGTAAGGAAGAGGTCGGCAGTTCGAATCTGCTAGACAGCTCCAGAAAAAAGACTATTCCGAAGAATAGTCTTTTTTCTGGTGGGCCTTCAGGGACACATCCGCTTCGCGTCTTTCTTGCTTGACGACCCAATGTTTCGCATTCGGTACCCGTCTGCGCACCTTTTTGCTAAAAAACAGTCCCCCGGACTGTTTTTCTTCACGCAAAAACCCTCTCAGGGTTCGAGTCCCTCTTAATAGTTTTACCAACGAAAAAATACCACCCGTTTGGGTGTCTTTAATGTGGGCATTCAGACGAGGGCGTTAAGCAAAACAATCCGGCGAATTGTTTTGTAGCCAGAGAGTCCCTGCGAGATGAAAGCGAGTCCACAGGACGATGCTTGAATCCGTCCTGACGAAGTCAAGGAAAGGTCCACCAACAAAAAATACCACCCGTTTGGGTGGTATTTTCGTTGGTGGGCCTTCAGGGACTCGAACCCCGGACCAACCGGTTATGAGCCGGTTGCTCTAACCAACTGAGCTAAAGGCCCGTTGAATTATTAAGATAATGGTGACTCATAGGGGATTCGAACCCCTGATGCCGCCGTGAGAGGGCGGAGTCTTAACCACTTGACCAATGAGCCGAACACTTTTAGATAAGATACAAAAACCGCAATAATGCGGCTTTTGTATCTTACTGGCTCCTCAAGTTGGACTTGAACCAACGACATCATGATTAACAGTCATGCGCTCTACCGACTGAGCTATTGAGGAATATTCGGTAGGTATTTTTAATATATGTCTTTTTCCTACATATATTCTTTAAAAAACAATTAACGCCGCCGCTATATACGGCGGCGCTAACCGGTCTTTGTTCCGGCAACGTCCTACTTTCCCAGGCGGTCACCCACCAAGTATCATCAGCGCTAAAGAGCTTAACTTCCGTGTTCGGAATGGGAACGGGTGAACCTCTTCGCTATTATCACCGGATCTTTTGAGTTTTATCAACTCAACAATGCAAAAAATCATTCTCTATCTATCTTTCACTTACCACATATTTTTTCTTCTATCCGTTTCTTGCTTTGGTCAAGTCCTCGACCTATTAGTATCAATCAGCTGAACATATCACTATGCTTACACCTTTGACCTATCAACCACATAGTCTACGTGGGGTCTTACTTGCTTACGCAATGGGAGATCTTATCTTAAGGGGGGCTTCACGCTTAGATGCCTTCAGCGTTTATCCCGTCCATACGTAGCTACCCAGCTGTGCC
>CALDNB010000189.1 GCA_937914775.1 uncultured Clostridia bacterium | reverse complement strand
AATACCCATATCGTTTTCGTTCCTTTCTTTATCTGTAAATGTTATGTCTTAAAATAATAAATCGTGATGCGCAAAAAGTCAATAAAACCAAGACTTTCGCCACATTTTGGGGTTTCTGACAATACAAAAACTGACATCTTGTACACAGAATACTTTATCTGTACATGCGAAAAAAGAAGCGATACATTTCTCGTACCGCTTCTTTTATCAAGTTTAATCTTGTTTTGTTTCTCCAGTTGTTCTGAAATATCTTTAGATGTAATTGAACCGAACAGTTTGCCGTTTTCTCCTGCTTTGGCAGTTAGTGTTACAGTAACGTTTTCAAGTCGTTTTGCCAAATCTTTGGCAGTAGATAATTCCACCTCTTTTTTGTGTGCAATTGCTTCGTTTTTGCCTTTTGCAATGTTTAGGTTAGTTGCATTTGCTTCAACGGCTAATTTTTTAGGAAACAGCGCATTTCTTGCATAACCGTCTGCAACATTTATAATATCTCCTTTTTTACCTGTACCTTTAACATCTTGTAGTAAAATTACTTTCATCATACTCAACCTTTCTTACTGAACTGTATTTATAGCATCTTTAAGGGTTTCTAAAACCTCACTTAACATTTTACCTTTTATTTGTGCTCCAGCAACTGTCATGTGACCGCCGCCGCCTAAAACTTCCATAACAAGTTGGACATTATATGCACCTACAGAACGGGCGCTGACTAAAATTTCTCCGTTACACTCGCAAAGTACAAAAGATGCCTTTACTCCTGCAATATTAAGCAGTTCGTCTGCAGCCTGTGCAGAAATAACTGTGGGGAAATCGCCTTCTGTACTCCATGTAGAAATAGCAAACTCGTTTTTATATATTTCTGCATTGGCAAGTACTTTTGACTTGGCAATGTGCATATCAAAATCTGTCTGGAACAGTTTTTTAACCTCCACGGTATCAACGCCTTTACGTCTTAAAAACGTTGCCGCTTCAAAAGTTCTTACACCTGTTTTCACATTGAAGTTTTTGGTGTCAAGTACAATACCTGCATATATTGCCTGTGCCTCAGCAACAGACATTTTAAAGTCTTCACTTATATACTGGACAATTTCAGTCATAAGTTCACAGGTTGATGAAGCATAGTTTTCGTGATATACCAATGCACAGCCCTCAAGATAGTCAGCACCTCGTCTGTGATGGTCAACCAAAACCCTGTTTTTAATTTCTTCAAAAACTCTGGGTGCTTCGATAAGTTTGGAACTGTGTGTATCAACCACTACACAAAGAGATTTTGCAGTGACAAAGTTAAGTGCCTGAGTTTCATTTACAAACACGTTCTGGTAATATTCATCATTTTTAAGATTGTCCATTGCCATTTCGATTCCTGACTGCAAGTTGCCGACAATAATATACGCCTGTTTGTTTCTTGCTCTTGCAATATTTGCAACTGCCACCGATGCGCCAAAACAGTCTGCATCTGCGTTCTTGTGACCAAAAACAAAGATGTTGTCTGCCTGATCAACAAGTTCTTTTAAAGCGTTTGATACAACTCTTGCTCTTACTCTGGTGTTCTTTCCGTAATTTTCGGAATGACCTCCAAAATATCTCATTTCGTTTGCATCTTTCATTACCGCCTGGTCTCCGCCTCGGCCTAATGCCATATCCATCGCAATATTTACAAAGTCTTCACTTTCTTTAATGCCTTCCCCTTTGCCTACACCTATACTTAATGTGGCAGGAATAGAGTTGCCCACACTTATATCTTTCACCTGGTCTAATACGCTGAATTTTGAATCTATAACAGACTGCAACTTTTCATTTTCAAAATACACGGTGTATTTGTCTTTTTCGATTTTTCTGCACACACCGTTTAATTCATCAACCCAGTTTTCTATAACGCCGTCAATTTCGGAAACAAGGAACGTTCTGTGGGTATCGGGAGTGTTTTTTAATAAATCGTCATAGTTGTCCACCAGAATACTGCAACATACTACCTTCGAATTCACGGCATAGTTGTAGTTTTCAACTTCTGCGGTTTTGTCAATGAAATATAAAACTATCGAATACGATTTTTCTTTTTGTTCCTGTGTTTCAACCACATTACCCACTACCTTGTAGGTTTTTCCGTCTTTTTCTACCTCAAAATCAATGTTGTTTTTGTTTTCAAGTATCTTTAGTATGTGAATTTCACTTACCGCCTGGTCTATGGTCTTTTCAAACAAATCCTCACCGAAAATTGATGAAAACTTGTCGTTGTACCAGACAATATTACCTGTTAAATCAAGAACTGTAACAGGAAGCGGGAAATTATACATATATCCTTTTGCAGAATTGTCAAGATACTTGTTAATGTCCGCAAGGTAATTTGCCAACTGCTGTTCCCTTATTCTTTTGTTAAAAATACCTAAAACACCAAAAACAAATACAAAAGCAAACTCTGTAACCGCAAGCCATAATTCACTTGTAAATAAAGTTATTACAGCGAACAGGAAAGTTACAATAATGTATATTCTTATGTCAAACATTTTTTTCAGGGACGGTTTTTTATCGGTTCTCATAATCACTCACCTCTTGCTCTGAAATTACGGAAGGCATCAATTACGGCAAACAATGCGGCAATTCCAAATGCCATACTCATAGTCATAACAAATAATATAAGTATTATAAATCTTATGGCAAAATATCGTATCCTCTTTTGTAAAAAGTAATCAACCAAAGACAATGTGCAAAAATAAACATATACCGACATTACAAAGAAAATGTTTGAAATTACGTTTGCAAAAATTCCCTGAGGTACAACAGTACCTGCTATAAAAATAACGAAATATACCAAAACAAAACTTCTGTTAAGCCTGATCTCGTTAAAATTAATGATAAACGAAACATCTTTTCCCCAAAACCTTAAAACAGTTTTGATTATCATAAACAGAACAAAGGTAAATCCTGCAAAGACCGTAATAAGAAAAGACGGAAGCAGTATAGAATATATCTGTCTCATACTTTCCACGGCCAATTTAAGAGTTGCCCGTACAACCTCACTGTTTGTTTCTCCCATAGCCAATGCGAAGGAGTTAAGCATACCGGCGGGAGTTTCGTCAATCAACTGTTTCATACTGTCAAAAGTAGCCTTTATAATTATGTCAATAGGGCTTATTCCCAGCACTGCTTTCTGGTAAATAACGGACAAAATAAATGCCCCCAGAAGAGATAATGTACCAAGACATATCCCTTTAAAAAACGATATTTTGTTTTTAAATGTATAGAAAGCAGAAAAGAATAATCCTGCTAAAGATACTATAATTAAAATAATATCAACCAATAATTCTATTTCTAATAACATAGTTAATCATCTTCTTTTTGGACTAGAAAATGAAAGTTTTAATATTTTTTCTGTTGAAGGTATTATAAAAGGTTTTATATTTGTTTTCAAAACTTTTTACTGTAAATTGCTATTGCCTGTTGTAGCTTGTTGTGTAGTGGTTTCTGTTGTAGGTAGTGGTTTTGTAGTGGTTTTTTAGAGTATGAGAAAAGCCGCCCAGCAAACGCCAGACGGCTTCCCTAAAGGAGAAACTCTGCACCGAATGTGCAAAGGA
>CALDNB010000188.1 GCA_937914775.1 uncultured Clostridia bacterium | reverse complement strand
TAAAGTTTTTTTTGAGAAAAATGTAAAAAAAATCAGTCCGTAAGACTGATTTTTTAAAATTTCTTGCTTTGCAGGGATTCTTCAGTAGTTTTTATAGTTTTTGACGAATTCTTGTCCTGACAGGATATGTAATAATATATTGCATTAATAATAGCAAGTTGTGCAATTCTTGAGTTAAGTCCCAGAATACTGTACTTGGTTTCATTTGATGCAGTATAAAGTGCAATGTCGCTTTGCTTTACTATGGGTGATTTGCCGTTATTTGTAATTGATATTGTAGTTGCACCATTTTGTTTTGCAATTTTAACCGCATCTACAATATCCTTTGATGAGCCCGAATGTGAAATCCCTATTACCACGTCTTTTTTTGTAAGGTGAGACGCACTTATAGACTGCATGTGATTGTCGCAAAATGATACGGCATTATAACCAAGCCTCATAAGTTTGTGCTGAAAATCAAGGGCAACTGCTGCAGAGTTTCCAAGACCGTATATCATAATTCTTTTTCCGTTCATAATTGCTTTTGCTGCGGTTTCAAGGTTTTGTGCGTCAAGACTGTTTTTTGTCATTTCCAAAGAGCAGTAAATATCTTCGGAAACCTTTTCAAATATCTGAAAACAGGAGTCCTCTGCCGAAATTCCGTCGGCAGTTTTTGCGCTTCCGTCCTCACGGGCAAAAGAAATTTTAAGTTCCTGATAACCGCCAAAGCCAAGGCGCCTTGCAAATCTTACCAATGTTGCCTCACCGCAGCCGCACTGCTCTGCAAGTTCGCTTATAGACAAAGATATGATTTTACCCGGATTTTCCATAAGCCAGTCCGCAATTCTTTTTTCTGCACTGCCCATTTTGTTATATAACATTTTTATTTGTAGCGTAGTTTTGTTCATAATTACCTCAAACTTTGAAAATTATTTTCATTTTTAATTGTAACACACATAAAAAATATTGTCAACAAATGAAACTTTTTTGCAAATAACTGTTGAAAATTATTTTCATATATGATAAAATATAATTAAATATTGCATTTTTAAAATGAAAATATATTTCGTTTGGACAAGGAGGCTAAATAATGTTGGATTTCAAGGTTAAAATTGGTCTTGTTCCTGATGTTCGTGACTTGTTTGACTTTGCAACACGAAAAGGTATTTTCGAACCTGCAAAGGGTGTCGAAAACAAAGACAAAGTCCTTAAGTACATTAAGGAAAATTTTGCCGATGACATTACAGAGTTTTGTGATCTGGAATGGCTTAACGAATTAGGGGTTGTTTATAAAAACTCCGATTGCGACAAAGTGTGTGACTATTTAAAAGAGCAGAAAGTTGACGCAATATTTATCATCAACTGCAATTTCGGTAACGAAGAAGTATGCGGACAGATTGCAAAGAAAATGGGACTTCCCGTTCTTTTATGGGGACCTCAGGATATGGTTTTTGAAGAAAACGGCCAGAGATATACTGACGCACAGTGCGGTCTGTTTGCAATAAGCAAGCAGTTAAGAAGATACAAAGTTCCTTTTTCTTACATAGAAAACTGTCCTGTGGAAAGTGACATTTTCAAAGATGGATTTAATAAGTTTTTAAAAGTAGTAACTATGATTAAAAACTTTAAAAACTTAAATGTTGTGCAGGTGGGTACACGCCTTACACCCTTTAAAAGCGTTATGTATAACGAACTGGAACTTACTGAAAAGTTTGGAATTAACGTAAACAACTACAATATGGCTCAGGTTGAAGCAAAATTCAAAAAGTGCTTTACTGAAAAACAGGATGTTTTAAAACAGGAAGTAATTGAACTTAAAGAAAAGTATGACACAGCAGGACTTGACGAGGAAACACTTCTTAAAATGATGAACTTTGTTCACGTTTACAAAGAGATTTTCGAAGACACAGGTGCAAGTGTCCTTTCAAGCGAATGTTGGACAGCAATGCCTCTTGCATTTGGTGCAAACCCCTGCCTGGCTATGAGTATTCTGTACGATATGGGTTACATTGTTACCTGTGAGTCAGACGTTCACGGTGCAATTACAAACGCGCTTTTAACCTGCGCATCACGGGGAAAAGAAGCAACAACTTTCGGGGAATTCACAGTAAGACATCCCGAAAATAAAAATGCGGAACTGTTGTGGCATTGCGGACCGTTCCCCTATTCTGTAAAAGACAAAAATTCAAAAGCGAAACTGTTTAATACAAAACCAAGTTTCAAAGCGAAAGACGGGCAATATACTATTGCACGTTTCCAGGGTGACAACGGCAACTACACTTTGCTTGGAGGCAACTTCAAAACTGTAGATGGTCCTGTTACTTTTGGTACTTATATGTGGGCAGAATTCAAAGACTGGGCAAAAGTTGAGAGAAAAATGATTGAAGGGCCCTACATACACCACATGAGCGAAATATACGGGGATTACAAGGAAGTACTGGAAGAATTCTGTAAATTCGTTCCCGGACTTACATTTGACCCTGTAGAATAATAAAGAAAGAAGGTAAAAGAAAATGACAGATTTTTTATTTGATGTGATTGCAACTGAACTTGAGGATGCAGTCGGAAGAGAAAACTGCTCCACAAGAACAATAGACAAAATAGCACACAGTGTTGACTATTTCTGGCTTTCAAGAATGTGGGCAGACAGAGGCTTAAGAATGCCTGAGGGCGACTTTATAGTTGCACCTAAAGATGCAAAAGAAGTTTCAGCAGTATTAAAAATTGCCAACTACTATAAAATTCCCGTTACAACATGGGGTGCAGGCGGCGGTACACAAGGCGGCGCAATCCCTGTATGCGGCGGTATCGTACTTGATACAAAAAGAATGAATAAAATTTACGACTTAAACGAACAGGGTATGTACATAGAATGTGGCACAGGTGCAATTTACAAACACCTTGAATGGGCAGCAAACGAAAAGGGCTATGCTACAATGCACTACCCCTCCTCTCTTACCTGTTCAACAGTAGGCGGATTTTTAGCACACAGAGGTATCGGCGTATCCTCAACAAAATACGGAAAAATCGACGATATGGTTTTGCAGATGGAAGTTGTTCTTCCAAATGGTGACATTATCGAAACATCACCTGCACCAAAACATGCAGCAGGGCCTGACTTAAACCAGATTTTCATTGGTTCTGAGGGTACTCTTGGTGTTATGACAAAAGCACAGATGAGAATTTACAAACAGCCTGAATCAAGACAGTTCAGAGGTTTCTTGTTCCACAATATGACAGACGCTTTTAACGCAGGAAGAGAATTACTTCAAAAATTCAAACCGTCAGTTATGCGTCTGTATGACGAAGCAGAAACAGTTTCATTAATTAAGAAAATCGTAGGCGTTGAGAAAAAAGGCGCATTTATGAATATTGCAATAGAAGGCGTAAAAGAAATGGCAGACCTTGAAATGAAGATTTTGCTTGAAACTTTTGCGAAATACGGCGCTGAAGACTTAGGCGGAGAATACGGAGAAAAATGGTGGAAAGAAAAAATCACCTTCTTCTATCCCGGACACATGATGGACATTCCTCAGTGCTTTGGTACAATGGATACCATTGCACCTTATGACAAAATCGAAAAGATTTACTGGGCTATGAAAGAAGCAATTGAAACAAACTTCCCACAGGCGAAATTTATTGCTCACTTCTCACACTGGTACGAATGGGGTTGTATGATTTATGACCGCTTTATCGTTGACGGTGACAAAGTTCCGCAAGATCCCCACGAAGCATTCCGCCTTCACCAGGCAATATGGAACTGCGGCGTAAGAACTGCCCTTGCAAACGGCGGTGTTGTTAACGACCACCACGGCGTAGGTATCAAACTTGGCAGACTTATGAAAGAACAGTACGGTCCTGCAATGCAGGTATTTGAAGGAATTAAAAAACAACTTGACCCGAATGGTATTATGAATCCGTTCAAACTTGGACTATAAGGAGGGAACAATAATGCAATTTACACAAAAATCAAAAGAACATATAGACAGTTGCCGTTTCTGCTGGATGTGCCATCACGTATGCCCTATCGGAAACGCTACAGGACTTGAAAGAAATACTGCAAGAGCAAGAGCCCTTGGATTATCTTTAGTTGCCCGTGACGCTATCCAATACAGTGAAGATATTATAAATAATGTTTACGAATGTACCCTTTGCGGAGGTTGTATGACAGACTGCGTAACAGGTTGGGACCCCGTTATGTTTACAAAAGAAGCACGTCTTGGTGCGGCACTTGACGGCAAACTTCCCGAATACGTACTAAATATGATTAACAACCTAAACGAAAAAGGCAACATTTACGGTGCAGACAAAAACCCCAACATTCCTGTTTTTGAAGATAAAGACACCTTGTTCTTCTTAGGTGAAGACACAAGAGCAAAGGGCTGCGCAAAGAATGCCGTAGAACTTCTAAAAAAAGCAGGTGTAAGTTTTGCACTTTTGGAGAACGAGCCAAACAGCGGTGCATCTATGAACTTTTTAGTAGGTGCTGTTGCTGAAACAAAAGAAATGATGGAACAGTGCGCAAAAGTTCTTTCAGACTACAAGACAGTTATTTGCTACGACCCATACGATGCAGACGTAATGCTTCGTGAATACAAAGAGTGGGGTATCGAAGTAAAAGCAGAAATCAAAACTAAAACCGCTGAGAAAAAGGGACTGATTGCAGAACAGAAAAACTGCGGTATCCATTTTATCCGTGCAAGCAGACTGGGAGAACAAATTGCTGCACTGACAGAGGACATTGAAGAACTGAAATTCCAGA
>CALDNB010000187.1 GCA_937914775.1 uncultured Clostridia bacterium | reverse complement strand
TACTATTAAATCCTGTTGCCTCTGCCACATCCCCTATTGTCATTCCTGATTTCAACATTCTTTTTGCATGCTCAATTCTTGTTTTTGCCAGAAAATCAATTGGTGAAAGAGTAACCGCTTTTTTGAACTCCGCACGGATATAATCTTCAGTATAGCCACTTTTGTTAAGTAAAACAGTTGGATTTAAACAGGGGTCAAAAAAATCCCTTGTTATTTCGTCAATTATTTTGCCTATTTCTCTGTTGATTTTCTTTTCGTAAACTGCATTTTTCAATAGAAAATGGGCGTAGGCATTACACAGTGCAGATAAATACTCCTCATCGGAAAAACGATTATCGAATATAAGTCTTGATAACCGTTCACCGTTTAAAGTGTTATTATCCTGCTGAACGACTATACTGTCAAACATAAACAGATGCCCGAAATCTCCGCCAACGGAAATATTTACAAATCCGTTTTGTGATACTGAGCCGTGCACCACTTTTGGTGGTACTATTATAATGCTTCCGGGTTTAAACGGAATATCTTCATTTTCGGTTGCAAGATAACCGTTGCCGCTTAAATAATACATGATTTCCCAGTTTTTGTGCTGGTGCAAGGGGTATTTTATCGTGTTTGCTTTAGTTATTGATATAGAATAACCGTTCATATTATCACCGATTACATTATATATCAAATCTATCTTTTGTGCAAGTATAAAAAGTTATTGTTATATTTATTTGGCAACTGTTGTGTTATGATATAAAGGATGAAGGGAGTGTTTTTATGATACAATATAATATTTTCCCCGAGGGTAAAAAGAGAATTGTCACTTTTTCTTATGACGATGGACGCTGTGATGAACCTCTTGTAGAGTTGTTTAACAGATATAATGTAAAAGCAACATTTCACCTTAACGGGAGCGAAATGGATGAGGAAGAATTACTTGAAAAAAGGAAATTGTATTCGAAACACGAAATTTCTTGTCATACGGCAAGGCACGGCTGGCCGTCCAGAATGCCGTTGCAGTCTGTTGTCGGTGAAGTTTTGACTAACAGGTTGATGCTGGAAAAAATGGCTTTATATCCCGTTGTTGGTATGTCGTACCCAAGCGGTTCGTACAGTGAGGCAGTTATCGAGGCAATGAAAGCATCGGGAATAGTTTTTTCCAGAACAATAAAAAATACAATGGGTTTTGAATTGCCAGATAATTTCATGGAATGGCATCCCACTTGTCATCATAATCAGGCATTAAAACTGTGCGACGGTTTTATAAGAGATTTGGATTCCCAATGGCGTGGACCATTGTTCTATATATGGGGACATAGCCACGAATTTAAGACTGAGGATGATTGGAATATGATGACTTTGATATTAGAAAAACTATCAGGAAACAATAAAATCTGGTATGCCACAAATTATGAAATATACAGATATATCAATGCACAGCGTTCTCTTGTAATAAGTGCAGATGAAAATGTCTTCTATAATCCCTCAAGTACTGATGTATGGGTGGAAAAGGATAAGGCATTGATAATTCATATTCCTGCAGGGAAAACAGTAACGATATAAAATCTACAGGAGAGGATAATATGAAAAAATTTACAGGTTTTGAGCATGGTATGGGTATTGGTGGCTGGCTGACCAATTACAAACGTTTTAATGTTTTGCCCGAGGAGAGGCGGCTTTGTCTGACGGTTGGTGATATGGAGCATTTTGATACATATATAACTGAAAAAGATATAAAATATATTGCATGTCTTGGAATGGATCATATCCGTTTAGGTTTTGATCAGATTGTATTTGAAAAAGAACCCTATGTTTATCGTGAAGAGATTTTCGGTCATGTTGACAGGTTTATTGCCTGGTGTAAAAAATATAATATTAATATTGTGCTTAATATGCATAAGGCGGTTGGTAACTACTGCGATATAAAGGAAGACGTTGAACTTCTTGACGACGAAGAACTTCAAAATCGTTTTATTGCACTTTGGATGGCTTTTGAACAACGTTATGCAGATGACAATTATATTGCTTTTGAACTATTGAATGAAGTGCGAAACGTGGACCCTGAAAAATGGAACATTCTTGCCGAAAAGACTATATCGGCAATTCGTACACGTAACAAAGACAGAAAAATCATTGTTGGCTCCACTAACTGGAACAGTCCTGCTACTTTAAAACATCTTGAAATTTTTGATGATGAAAATGTTATTTACACATTTCATACTTACGCACCATTTGAGTTCACTCATCAAAGAGGCGTGTTACAGGCAAACACTCTCTATTATAATCGTGTAATGCCGTATCCCGGTGATATTGAACGCTACCGTGACTATTACAGGTTGGTGTATAATAATGATGAAATATATAAGACCTATGATAAAATGGACATTGAATTTATCCGTGATTCCCTTTGCGGGGCGGTTGATTTCATTAATCAGCACCCTGATAAAATCCTTTGGTGCGGCGAATTTGGCACCATTCGTCATGCTGATATAAAATGGCGCGAAAATTGGATGCGTGATGTAATAACGGTCTTTAAAGAAAACGAGATTCCGTATTGTGTGTGGAACTATTTAAGCACTCCAAATGACGGCAACCGTTTCAGTCTTGTAGATGACGATGAACGTATGATTTTAAGTGATGAAATGGCAAAAATTATTCGTGGTGATTTCTGATGAAAGAAAAATTATTATATCTGATACTGTCTGTATCCTTATCTACGGGACGAAACATAACATCTAAAAAAACGGCTGCCGATGCAAACTGCAGTTCGCAATTTTTTCTGTCGCAGACCATCATTTTTGCCTCCGCTTCTTTATTGCTTCTGGTCTTTGGTGTAAAAGAGTTTATTTCTGTATCAGTTACAACTTTGATTTACGGAATAATCTACGGTATTTTGTTGGTTTTATCACAATGGATGTTTACAGTTGCTTTAAAAAACGGGAACACATCTGTTTGCACAGTTGTCTATTCTCTCGGTTTTATTTTGCCGACGATTTCGGGAACGTTATTTTGGAAAGAACAACCCACTTTACTTAATTTTATCGGTATTTTGGTTGCCGTTATCATTATTTTGCTTACCGCTAAAAAGAGCGAAACGGAACAAAAAAAGAAGAACAGATTATTCATTTTGTATATCCTTATTGCGATGATTTCGTCAGGCGGACTTGGTATTATGCAAAAGGTACAGCAATCTTCTTATGTTGCCTACGAAAATGGTGCGTTTTTGATTATCGCTTTTTTATTTGCTTTTGGTTGTTCCTTTATTGGTCTTTTGTTTCACAGGGAACGATTGAGTTTTGCTGTAAGTAAGATAATATCGCCGGCTATTACAGGTGCTTGTTTCGGCGGTGCAAACTTTTGCAACACTATTCTTGCAGGACAAATGAAAAGCGCCATATTTTTCCCACTTCAGAATATATCAACAATTCTTTTTACTACATTGTCAGGAATTTTTATATTCAAAGAAAGACTTACTC
>CALDNB010000186.1 GCA_937914775.1 uncultured Clostridia bacterium | reverse complement strand
CTAACATTCTTTTATTTAAAACTGAATATGAATACTCCTGCCCTTGGTAATTTTTATATTCGGTGCGCTGTAGCACAGGCGATTGACAAAGAAGCAATAAAAGATATGGCAATGCTTTCATACGGTGTTGTTACGGATACGATAATTAACCCCATGTGGAAGTTTCACAACAAAGATTCGTACAAGTTGTCTTTTAATCCCGCACAGGCAAAACAGTTGGTTTTGGACAACGGGGAAGAAGAGAATTATAGTTAACGAAGAAAGCGAGATTAAAATAAAAACAGCAACTCAGATAAAAAGCAATTTGATTTCTGTTGGAATCAATGCGGAGGTTTCGGTTTTAGGTTTTGACGATTACAAAAATGCTTATTACAGCGGGGACTATGATCTGGCGGTATGTGAAATAAACTATTCTCCCGAAATGATTTCAAAAGCAGTAATCGGCAACAGCGAAGAGGCCAATAACTTATTTAATCAGTTGCAAAACTGTAGTATTGATGAAGACAAAAAAGAAATATTTATTAAACTGCAGGATTTGACTTGCAAAAACATGGAGATTATACCTCTGTTTTTTGATACAGGAATGCTACTTTTTAACGACAATGTTTTGTCAGGGTTATCCCCAACAAGAAATAATATATACAACGATATTCATTTATGGAAATTAAAGTAACGAAAGGATTTGGGAAAAGTGAAAGAACAGAAAAAATTTGTAGAAGATATTACTTCAATGGATGTGGATTTTGCCAAATGGTACACAGATATTGTTAAAAAAGCCGACTTGATTGATTATTCAGGCGTAAGAGGTTGTATGGTTATAAGACCTTACGGCTATGCTATCTGGGAAAATATACAAAAAGCACTTAATCAGATGTTTAAAGAAACAGGACACGAAAACGTGTATATGCCTATGTTTATACCTGAAGGGCTTTTGCAAAAAGAAAAAGACCACGTTGAGGGATTTGCTCCCGAAGTTGCCTGGGTTACACACGGCGGCAGCGAAAAACTTCAGGAAAGACTTTGCGTAAGACCTACTTCTGAAACACTTTTCTGCTCTCATTATGCAGATATAATTCATTCTTACAGAGATTTACCAAAACTGTATAATCAATGGTGCAGTGTTGTAAGATGGGAAAAGACTACAAGACCATTCCTTCGTTCTGTAGAGTTTTTATGGCAGGAGGGACATACTGCCCACGCCAATAAAGAAGACGCTTTGGAAGAAACAGAAAGAATGTTAAACATTTATGCAAAATTCTTGCTATTCCCGTAATTAAAGGTCAGAAAACTGACAAAGAAAAATTTGCTGGTGCTGAAAGAACATATACTATAGAGAGTATGATGCACGACGGAAAAGCACTTCAGGCAGGTACATCACACTATTTTGGTGACGGTTTTGCAAGAGCATTCGGTATTCAGTTTACTGATAAAAACAATGAACTACAGTATGTTCACCAGACATCATGGGGGGTATCAACCCGTCTTATCGGTGCGATTATTATGATGCACGGCGA
>CALDNB010000185.1 GCA_937914775.1 uncultured Clostridia bacterium | reverse complement strand
CATTAAGTCTGATATTGTGCTTGCGCTTGCTCTTTCACATCATATTTTATTGACGCAAAATATTGACATTGATTATATGTTTAAACAAGTAAAAAAATATATGGGTATTATTGAAAAATCTATACCCAAATGGTCAAAATAATTTGAAAGGATATGAAAAAAATGGCATTTAAGAATTTTATTCCTCAAATCTGGTCAACAAAGATTGAGGAGGAGAGAGACAATCTATTGGTTGCTAGTAAACTATGTAACAGACAGTACGAAGGTGAAATAAAACAAGTTGGTGACAAAGTAAAAATTAATGGTGTTTCAAGACCGACTATTTCCGATTACGACGACGTAACTGGTTTAGGCGAAATGGAAAGACCAAAAGACCAAAGCACATTGCTTGAAATTACAGAGCAGAAAGCCTTCCATTTCTACGTTGGTGACATCGACCAGAGACAGTCTATGGGTGATGTTATGTCAGCAGAAAAGAAAGAAGCGGCTGCTGGTCTTGCAGAAGTAATGGACAGTTTTATTTATTCTCACTATAAAGAAGCGGGTATTAACACAACTGTAAACTCATTAACATCTGCAAATGTAATGTCAACAATCAGTGGAGTTCTTGCTAAACTCTGGAAAAACAAAGTTCCGAGAAACGAAAAGATTTCATTGGAAGCAACTCCTGAATTTATTGAAAAATTGCTACTTGCAAATGTTTTACTTAATACTGACAACAGTCAGATAATTACAACAGGTATCGTGGGTACATTAAAATTGTTTAATGTTGATGTATATATGTCAACAAATATTCACTCTGATCCAGTTAACGGTGACTGTATCTTTGTAAGAACAAACAAGGCAATTGCAATGGCTGATGCATTGAAAGAAGTTAAGGCTTATGAACCTGCTAACTACTTTGGCGAAGCGGTTAAAGGTCTTCAGGTTTACGGCGCTAAAGTTGTAAGACCGTCAGAACTTGCAGTTATTAAAGTAAAATCTTACGGTGAAGAAAAAAATATCTGATTGGAGGAGTAAATAATGACAGTAAATAAAGCAAAAAGAGATGATGCTGTAGTATGTGTGATTGAAGGCGGAAGTGCTGTACAGTCATTTGATTATAATACAGTTGATGAAAAAACAGCAATAATTATTGCAAATACGCATGATTCTGAGGCGGCTGAGGTTACAGTTAAAGCAGGTAACGGAATGAGAAGTTCAATTGGTGACTTGGTTGTAACTGTTAATGCAGGAAACACAGTAGTTTTAGGTCCTTTGGACAGTATGAGATTTAAAGATTTGACCACAGGACACGTTACAATAGAAATAAGCGGAGGAACAACAACGCTTAATGTAATTGCATTATAATACAAAGGGCGGCTAATAACCGCCCTTATTATTTAAAAAGGAGTTTTAATATGACAATTAATCAAGCAATTGAAATTGCATATTCTTATGCAAAAATAAAGACGGGTACAGTCCCGAAAGTGCTTCTTTTACACTATGCTGATATTGCACAAAAAGAAATTGCACTTAATACTTTTAACATAAAAAAACGGGTTATGGTTTGTAAAAATGACTCGAAGCCTTTAAAGGTAGTGCTTCCAGATGAAAACGCGGGTTTTGGGCGTATTATAAGAAGAGGGTCTGCTTTGCCCATAAAACACACAGTAACTGATAATTCTGAAATAATTATTGAGGATTACGGTCAGTTTGACATTTATTACAATGTATTACCAAAAACGATTGATTTATCTACTGACGACGACTATTCCTTTGAAGTAAATATCAAAACACACGGTGCAATACCATTTTATATTGCTTCTAAAATTGCAACTGACCCAACTGTTGCTGACAACTGTTTTTACGAATGGAATTCTTTAAATTGTATTGCTAAGTCATATCAAAATTCCAAAAAGGAATACAATAAATATTATTTATAAGGAAGAATGTCTATGGGAAAAATTATTTTATATCTGAAATTATCGGCTAGTGTAATTATGTCGTGGCTAAGTTATTTTTTGGGCGGTTTTGATGTGCTTTTTATTTGTTTATTAACCCTTGTTGTGATTGATTACATATCAGGCGTGTTATCTGCTCTTTGCAAAAAAACATTATCAAGCAGAACAGGGTTCGTCGGTATCATAAAAAAAGTATGCATATTTTTAGTTGTTGCTGTAGCAACTATGTTTGGTATATTTACAGGACTGGAATCCATAAGGGATTTTACTGTTTCGTTTTACATTGCCAACGAAAGCGTATCTATACTTGAAAATTTGGGTAACATAGGTGTTCCGTTGCCACAAAAGTTAAAAGATGTATTACTGCAAATCAGGGAGGAAAAGGTATGACGCTTAGAGACGCTATTGACAAGGCCTGTATAATCGGGGATATTGACAAAGACGATTATACTTACAACGAGTTTGTTTTACTGGCCGACCAGGCTCAAAAAATAATTGGAAACTTATGTTTTAATATAATTTCAGTAATTTCAATTAAAAAAGAAAAAGGTAATTTTAAGTACACAATGCCTGACGATTTTAAAGAACTGTACCGTGTTAAAAGGCACTTGTCTAACCAGCCTATTAACTATGAATTGATAGGCAAAGAACTATTTATTGACGATGAAGGCGAGTTCGACATATTTTACGTTAAAACACCTGACGATATTGATGGAAGTACTCCTGAGGAATATCAGTTTGAAGTTGACAAATCAACTCATTTTGCAATTCCTTACTACATTGTATATCAGATTTGTAAAAGTTATGATTCTACCACTGCACAGTCAGCACTGACTGAATGGAATAAATATGTTGCACTATGTAAAAGAAAAAATTCATATGTAAGCAAAGAGATTATAAATCATTATTAGGAGGTGTTGTATGTCTATTCCTTTTAAAAACGACAGGTTAATAAGTAATAATATGTACGAATTTAAAATTGACAGATGGTACGGGTTGAATACTACACCTGAACTTGCAAAAAACGGTGAAAGTGTATCTATGAAGAACATCAACTGCAACGGTTCATACCTGTTTCCAAGAAAGTCAAGAGAAGTTATAAAAAGCGGCATTAATAATCCACAGAAAATTTTATTTTGCGGTGATAGTCTTTCTTATATAAGTGATGGGCAGTTGTACGTAAATGAAAATGATGATTTTGTAAGCAAAGGTGATGTTGGCAATGTTTCATCAGTAGTTAATTTCAGTAACAAAGAGATATTGTTTTACCCCTCTAATTCAAAATACAATTTAACAGACGGCACTTTATCAACTGTTACTGAGTATTTGGAAACAGGTTTTTTGGAGACGGAAAATGATGAGGACAGATATATTATGAGTACCAGCAAAATTGAAAATGCCAAAAAGAACAAAGACATTACAGGGTACGCAATTTATTTAAAGTCAAATTCATCAAGAATTCTAAATCTTCCGCCCCTTGAAAACGAAGACGGTACTCCTAAACTTGATGATGACGGCAATCCCTTGTACGGGTCTGTAACTTTTAATGCTACCGGAATTCCTGAAAATCTTACCACATACGGAGACTATGATTTTGACCGTTATAATTTAAGATTGATAGTTTACCGTGTAAATGATGCAGGTGCTCAGGTCGGTGATGCAAAACTATGTAAATTCGGCGATGAAGTATCATTTTCTAATGCTTCGAAAATTACGGCAGACATTGTAGTTTACTATTACGGACAATTTTTGAACGATAATGCAAAAAAATGCAAGACGGAAGTTAACAACATACTTAGTAATAAAGATTTTAAAGTGTGGGTTACAAGTAGTAATTATCCTGCACCAAATTCCTGCCCTCATATTGAATTTGCGTGTATGGACAACAACAGGGTTTTTGGAGTAAGTAAAAACAACATTTATGCGTCGTCTTTAGGCAACTACGCCAACTGGACAGATTTTGTTGACGAGGACGGCAGTCCTAAAACAACCGGTGCCTATGCGGAAGAATTATATTCATTAGGCGATTTTACCGGCGTTTATAAATATAAAAGTTATGTATTACTTACAAAAAAATATCTGCTTTATGAATGTTACGGAAATAAGCCACCATACAGAACGACGCTTTCTGCAAAAACTGGTTGTATTGACCAGAGAAGTATGGTTGAAGTAAACAACGTACTTTACTGGCTGGGATTTGATGGCGTATATAGGTATGCGGGTAATGTACCTGTTAAGATTTCAGAAAAAATTGATACGTTGTTTAAACAATATGTAAGTGGAGTTGCATCAACCGATGGCAGAAACTACTATATATCGATTGATGACGGCGAAGAGAAGAGGCTTATGGTTTTTGATACCAATACAGGTCTTTGGTGTATGGAAGATAGCATTGATGCAGTTGATATGACAAATTACGATAATATTGTATACGCCCTTACTAAATCTGGAGATATTATACAATTTGGCAGCGGCAATGAAATCGTTGAGTGGGAATATCAGACAAAGTCATTTGATTTTGATATAAAGAGCAAAAAAATCATAAGAAACTTATATCTTGGTGTGTTTATGGAAAGTACGGCTAAGATTGATGTCTATGTTAAATATGACAATGGCAGTTTTGACAGAATTGCTACATATACTTCGACTGAAAGTACTGACTTAAAACTAAAACTCAAAATAAAAAAATGTAATAGTTTTTCACTAATGATAAAAGGTACCGGGTATTGCCGTGTAAACAGTGTGTCGGGAACAATCGTGATGAAACAAAGAAACAACAGTAAAACGGGGTTAATTACTTATTAAGGAGTAAATTATGGATAATTTAAAATTTGACAACGGTATATATTCAAGAATTAAAACTTGCTCAAATGTTAACGAGCTTGCTGAAGTTGTATTGCAGTTGACGGAAGAGTTAGTGGTATGGCAAAAAGTATTACAGGACACTCTGTTAAATTTAGACAGTGATAATATCAAATCTATTGATTTTTCTGTAACTCAGTGTAAAAACCTTGACGGTGTGCTTGAAAAATACTTAACAAAATAATACTAGAAAGGGTGGTTTTATGGCTTACAAACCTTGGGAAGTAATGACAGCAGAAGACTACGATATTTACAGAAACAATAAGTTGAAAAATGAAAATAACCAGGATGCAGACGGAAAATTTCATGAGGAAAATGAGGCGCTGCGAGAGAAATACGGTATAGATGATGATCGGTACAGTTATGATGATTTGAGATACCAGTCAGCGTATGGTGCAAACCCTTATGATTATGCTGCTAAACAAAACTATAGAAACATAAGTAAAATAAAGCGGAGAAAAAATCCGTACAAGGAGGAACTGTATAGTCTTGCTGATAATCTTAAGAACTTCAAATATGATCCTGAAAATGATGTGGCATTTAAATCATACAAAGACGCGGCGATTCGTGAAGGAAATGCACAGAAAAATAAAATATATTCTGATTTAACCTCAATGACAGGTGGCAGAAACAACAGTTGGGCAACTGCAGCAGTTGCCCAGTCAGGAAATGCCACAGCACAGAAAGTAGCAGATATTATTCCTGAATTGTCTGAAAGGGCTTACAACAAGTTGCTCAAAATGTATGATGTCAAATTAAATCAGTACGATATTGAAGAGCAGGAAAAGCAAAGAGAAATTGACATTGAACTGCAAAAATACGACAAAAACATCAATGCGGCAGACCAGTACAGAAAAACAAATCAGACTGAAATTAATAATGAACTTAAGAACATCAAAACAAATCAAGAAATAGAAAAAGCGGGAATTGAACTTCAGTATCTTACACATCAGGAATATCTTAAACTGATATTAGGTGAACTTGATATTGAACAGGCTAAGGCAAATATTGAGTACAGAAAAGCACAGACTGCAAAAATATACAGCAAGTTATAAATGTTGACAAAAGTCCATTAAACTGTTATAATAACTAAAGTTAATTTAGTTGAAGGGAATGTTATAAATAATGTCAGGACACAGTAAATGGGCTACTATAAAAAGAAAAAAAGGTGCAAATGACGCTCAGAGAGGCAAAATATTTACTAAAATCGGGCGAGAACTTGCCGTTGCAGTTAAGGCAGGAGGACCTGACCCTGATACAAACGCAAAATTAAAAGATGCGATTGCTAAGGCAAAATCAAACAATATGCCTAACGATACAATTATGCGCAGCATTAAAAAGGCGGCAGGGGACACAAATGCTGACAACTACGAAGAAATAATATATGAAGGCTACGGTCCTAAAGGTATCGCCGTAATTGTTGAAGCATTAACTGATAACAGAAACAGAACTGCTGCTGATATGCGCCATTATTTTGATAAATTTGGCGGAAATCTTGGCACAAGTGGTTGCGTTATGTTTATGTTTGACCAAAAAGGTGTTATTGTAATTGAAAACACAGGTGATATTGATGAAGAAAAATTAATGATGGACGCTCTTGATGCAGGTGCTGATGATGTTGATATGGGTACAGAATGTTTTGAAATAACAACTTCTCCTGCTGATTTTTCTGCAGTCCGTGATGCTATTGAAAAACTCGGTTATGACATTATTGAAGCAGAAATTCAATATATAGGTCAGACTGAAGTTACATTAACTGACGAAAAAGATATACTTATGATGGAAAAACTTATTGAACATTTAGAAGATTGTGATGATGTTCAGTATGTATGGCACAACTGGGAAAATCCAACCGAATAATTTATACAGGGTGAATTCTGTGAATTTACCCTGTTTTTTTGAGAAAAGTGGTGTGAATTATGCTTTATATTGTTGGTACCCCTATAGGCAATCTTTCTGATATTACTTACCGTGCTGTTGAAACGTTAAGTAACGTGTCTTTGATTGCTGCAGAAGATACCCGACAAACAATTAAATTACTAAGTCATTATAAAATAGACACGCCCCTTACAAGTTATCACGAACACAATAAGGCATCAAAAGGCTCGGTTTTAATTGACAAACGGGCGAAAATATTGCATAATTAATCTATTAATGATTTTTTATTTTCCGATAAAAG
>CALDNB010000184.1 GCA_937914775.1 uncultured Clostridia bacterium | reverse complement strand
TATGCTTATGCAAAAGACGGCGATGTGTATTTTTCAACTAAAAAGTTTAACGAGTACGGTAAACTTTCACATCAACCCTTGGAAGATTTAGAGGCAGGAGCACGTATTGATGTAAATGAAAGTAAAGAAGACCCAATGGATTTTGCATTGTGGAAAAAACAAAAAGAAGAGACAGAACCTGCATGGGAAAGCCCTTGGGGTATGGGAAGACCCGGTTGGCATATTGAGTGCTCTGCTATGGCAAACAGATTTTTGGGTACTACAATCGATATTCACAGCGGCGGTCAGGATTTGATTTTCCCCCACCACGAAAACGAAATTGCACAGAGTGAATGTGCAAACCATGCACCATTTGCAAAATACTGGCTTCATAACGGATATATTAACGTTGACAATGTAAAAATGTCAAAATCTCTTGGTAATTTCTTTACCGTAAGAGATGTTTTAAAGGAGTTTAAGCCAGAAACTATAAGATTTTTTATGTTGTCCTCTCACTACAGAAGTCCCATTAACTTTTCCAGAGATTTGATTATTCAGGCTCAAACTGGTCTTGAAAGAATTTATACTTGTCTTGACAACCTTGAATTCTTGGCTAAAAATGCAGTTTCAGGCGAGATTGATGACAATGCAAAAGAAATGTGTAACTCATACAAAAAGGCGTTCTGTGATGCTTTAGACGACGATTTTAACACTTCACTTGCAATTTCTGTATTGTTTGACTTCGCAAGAGATATAAATACCAATATTACTTCTGATAATAACAAGGAAACTATTACTGAAGTGTATAATATGCTTAAAGAATTAGGCGGAGTATTAGGACTTTTACAAAAACAGCAGGATAAAACATTAGATGAAGATATTGAAAAACTAATTGAACAGCGCCAACAGGCGAGAAAAGAAAAGAATTTTGCGCTTGCAGATAAAATTCGTGACGATTTAAAAGCGCAGGGAATAATTCTGGAGGATACACCTCAGGGTGTTAAATGGCATTATGAAAGTTAATGAATATTCGCCACTTGTTCTTGCTTACGTAGGTGATGCAGTATATGAACTTTATGTAAGAAAACATATTACTAAAGACAATAATATTCAGGTTGATAAACTTCATAAAAAGGCAGTTTCTGTTGTAAAATCCTCTGCACAGGCAAAAAGTTATCACATAATTGAAAATATGCTGACAGAGGAAGAAGTCGCAGTTTTTAAACGTGGAAGAAACGCAAAATCATCTGTTCCTAAAAACTCCGATATGAGTGAATATAAAACTGCTACAGGTCTTGAAGCGTTAATCGGTTACATATATCTTAAAGGCGATACTAACCGTCTTGATGAGATTATGAATTTAATTTTATCGGAGATTTAACGCTTAATGAAAATAACCGGCAAATTTATAATTAAATATATCTATATTACGTTGGGTACATTGATTTCCGCACTTGGACTTAACTTGTTTTTAATTCCGAATCAACTTGCAGTAGGAGGAGTAAGCGGTCTGTCAACTGCGGTAAATTATCTTATTAATATTCCCGTTGGTACTTTGTCCATTATATTAAACGTTCCGCTGTTTGTTATGGGAATGTTATTTGAGGGCAAGAAGTTTGCAGTAAAGTCACTATATGCGACTTTTACTCTTGCAGTATTTTTAGACGTTTTTTCCTTTTTACCAAACCTTGCACCTGACATGATTACTGCATCAGTTTTCGGAGGTGCTTTAAGCGGTTTCGGTTTTGGACTGGTTCTTGTTAAAGGTGCATCAACAGGCGGTTCTGATATAATTGCAAAGATTATCAACAGACGCCGTGAGCATATATCTATAGGAAGTATATTGTTTGTAATAGATATTATAATTATTTTATTTGCCACCGTCGTTTTTAAAAACATAAATACCTGTTTATATTCAATTTTTGCTCTTTTCGTATGTTCTAAAACAATTGATTTACTGACTGAGGGCGTAAAATTTGCAAAATTAGCGTTTATTATTTCCGATAATCATATTAACATCGCAAAAGAGATTAACCGCAAAATCAACAGAGGAGCAACTTTTTTAACAGGCAAAGGTGCGTATTCATATAAAAGCAAATACGTTATAATGTGCTCTTTAAAGAAAAACGAAATTACTATGCTTAAACAATTAATTTATAAAATTGATCCCAACGCTTTTATGATTATAACAGATGCGAGGGAAGTTTTAGGCGAAGGCTTTATAAAAATTTAAATATATTATGGGAGGTTTATAATGGATAACAAACAGTTAATGCTTCATGCAGCAAACATCAGAAAAAACATTTTAACTGCAGTTCATTCACCAAAATCAGGTCATCCGGGCGGCTCTTTGTCCGTTTGCGATTTGTTAACACTTTTGTATTTTGAGGTAATGAATGTTGACACGAAAAACCCAAAATGTCCGTCACGTGACAGATTTGTTCTGTCAAAGGGACATGCTGCACCCGCATTATACAGCACACTTGCAGAAAGAGGATTTTTCCCAACTGAAGATTTATGTAATTTTAGAAAATTTGGTAGTATTTTACAAGGTCATCCTGTAATGTATGTTCCTGGAGTTGATATGGCTACCGGTTCATTGGGACAGGGTATTTCAGCAGCAAACGGTATGGCAATCGCTGGTAAACTTGATAAATCAGATTACCGTGTATATACAGTTTTAGGCGACGGTGAATGTCAGGAAGGTCAGGTATGGGAAGCGGCTATGTTTGCAGGACACTATAAACTTGATAATCTGTGCGCATTTGTTGACCATAACCACTTACAGATTGACGGTAAAGTAGAAGACGTTATGAACCCCACACCGATTGACGAAAAATTTAAGGCTTTTGGCTGGAACGTACTTACTTGTGACGGTCACGATTTTGATCAGTTAAGAGAAGCGATTAACAGTGCAAAATCTTACATAGGAAAACCAACAGTGGTAATTTTAAACACCGTAAAAGGTAAAGGTGTTTCATTTATGGAAAATCAGGTAAACTGGCATGGTAGCGCTCCCAACGATGAGCAATACAAACAGGCAATTGATGAAATTGACCAATATATAAAAACTCTTGGAGGTGCAATTTAATGTCTAACAAAATGGCTACAAGAGAAGCATACGGCAAAAAACTTGCTATGCTTGGTGAAACAACAGATATAATAGTAATGGACGCGGACTTGTCAGGCTCAACCAAAACAGGTGAATTTGCTAAAAAGTTCCCTGAAAGATTTATTAACACAGGTATTGCTGAAGGTAATATGATGTCAACAGCGGCAGGTATTGCAACAACAGGCAAAACAGTATTTGCAAGTTCATTTGCAATGTTTGCGGCAGGACGTGCTTTCGAACAGATTAGAAATTCAATAGGTTATCCACACTTGAATGTAAAAATTGGTGCTACAC
>CALDNB010000183.1 GCA_937914775.1 uncultured Clostridia bacterium | reverse complement strand
AGGGTGGTGAATTCTAATGAATCAGAATAACAACCAGAACAAAAACAACAACCAAAGCAGATAATTTAACTTTGTAGGACGATGCAGTATAAAGACACTATTTCTTGTTGAAATAGTGTCTTTTGCTTTTTTTTACAAATATTTAACACAAAATCGATTTTTTGTGATATAATACTAATTGTCGGAGGGATGAATTATGATTAAAAAACTATTATCTTTGTTTCTTGCATTGTTACTTGCACTTTCTTTTGCGGGTTGTAAAGAAGAACCCATAACGGAAAAGGGAACAAACAGTGAAATACATAAAGAACATGAAGAAGTAATTGACGATATTGACTGGAAGGAAGAAGATTATTCTTTAATTAAACTTGATAACAAAGTTTTTAAATCAGAAAATAAAAATATTGATTATAAAGACGGTGACGTTGCCATTACAAAAGGCGGCACATACGTATTAAAAGGTTATTATTACGGCGGAATTGTTGTTGATACAACAGAAGAGGTGAATCTGGTTTTAAATACAGTTCAGTTATTCCCCAATGGTGAATCTGCAATAAAAGTCCAAAATGCTAAAAAAGTTAATATAGTTATTCAGGATGATACAATTAACACCATAACCGATAAAACGGTTTACGAAAATGAAGCGGGTACAATTATGAGTAACATTGACCTGTACTTTATAGGCGACGGAGATTTGTTTATAGAAAGCGCATCCAATGCAATTTTGTGTGAAAAAAGCGTAATTCTAAGTGAGTGTTCAATGAATATTGTTGCGGAATTAAACGGTATATATGCTAAAGAGTGTATTCACAACAAAGGTGCGTCTCTCGGTATCTATTGTGAAGAAAATGCTCTTGTGGGTATTGAGCATATTGAAATAGACAAAGGATATATTCAGGTTAAAAATGCAAAAGAAGGTATGGAAGGTCTGAATATTGACATTTTAGACGGAACAGTTGATATAAGAAGCACTGATGATGGTATTAACGGAACTGACAAACGTGAAGGTGCGGCTGTTTTAAGCAGTGAAAATGCAAAACAAATGCCCCAGGGAGAAAAACCAAAAGATAAGCCTGTGGCAAAGCAACTTCCTCAGGGCGAAATACCAAAAGACAAACCTGTTGCCGGTCATGTGCCTGTTAACGCCGAAAACAGTAATGCTGTTTTAAATATAAAAGGCGGAAAAGTTACTGTAAATGCAGAGGGTGACGGAATAGATGTTAACGGTAAAATTGTAATGTCGGGCGGACAGGTGATAGTTTACGGAACAGATAATAAAGATGATGGAATGATTGATTTTGATAAAACCTTTGAGTTTACAGGCGGTACTTTGGTTTGCGCAGGTCAGCCTTATATGCTTCAGCGTGTAACATCAAGTAATAAACCCTCTATTTATGTGAGTGATTTTAATATTCCTGAAAATACTGATGTTGAAATTACAGACAGCAAAAATGAAAAGTTGATTGAATTCACCAATCCAAATAGTTTTACAACAGTTTATATGGTTTCAGACAAGTTAAAAGACGGCGGAACTTACAACCTTGTTTCAGCAAGTAAAACCATAAACAATATAACTGCACAACAGCAATAAAAATATAAAAACCTTTGGAATTTTATTATTCCAAAGGTTTTTAAAAATTTTGGTAAAAAGATATTGAAAAATGTTGGTTTTTATGATATGATAAATTAGTTACAGAAAGGATGTTGAAAATGGTTAATGTGGCAGTATTGGGTTATGGCACTGTGGGTTCGGGTGTTGTTGAAATAATTAACGGCGGACAGTTCCTTAAAAAAGCAGGGGCCGAAATCAATGTTAAAGCAATACTTGATATAAGAAAGTTTCCGGGTGACACATACGAAAACCTTGTTACTGATAATTATGACAATATATTAAATGATGATGAAATATCAATAGTTGTAGAAACAATGGGCGGATTAAAACCTGCTTATGATTTTACAAAACGGGCACTTTTAAAGGGCAAAAGTGTTGTTACCTCTAATAAGGAACTTGTTGCAACACATGGTGCTGAATTACTTAAGATTGCTAAAGACAATAATATAAGTTATATGTTTGAAGCAAGTGTTGGCGGCGGAATTCCTATTATAAGACCTCTTAACAACTGTCTTGCTGCCAATGATATAACTTCAATACTTGGTATATTAAACGGCACAACCAACTACATTTTAACACAGATGTTCAAAAATGGTGTGTCTTTTGAAAATGCTCTTTCTGATGCTCAGGCTAAAGGTTATGCAGAACAGAATCCTGCAGCGGACATCGAAGGTCACGACGCCTGCAGAAAAATTGCCATTTTATCATCTTTAGCATACGGAAAACACATCAACAGTAATGAAATAAAGACAGAGGGAATAACTAAAATTTCCTCTCAGGATGTTCATTATGCAGAAGCAGAAGGTTACAGCATTAAACTTATCGGCAGAAGTAAAAACCTTGGCGACGGAGTTTACGCCTGTGTTTCACCTGTTATGTTACCGAACGGACATCCTTTGTCAGACGTAGAAGATGTATTTAATGCTATTCTTGTTAATGGAAGTGCAACAGGCGATGTTATGTTTTACGGTAAAGGTGCAGGTAAACTGCCAACCGCAAGTGCTGTTGTTGCTGACGTAATAGACATAGTTAAACATAAAGGATACGGTGCTCCTTATTGGGAAGACGGAGGAGTTACAGTTGCCGTTAATCCTGACCCTGTTAAAATGTACGTAAGGGCGACTGATAACGGTAGAGGTGCAAGTGCAGTTTCTGCAATTTTCGGTGATGTAAAGATGCTTAAAGCGGAAACGGGAGAAGTTGCATTTATTACTGATTATATGTCAGAAAATGAATTTAATGAATGTGTTTTAAAACTGCAAGGTATTTTAGGACAAGACAGTATAATTAACACTATTACTGTTTTATAAGAGGAGATAATTAAATGGGAAACTGTCAGGTTAGAATTCCTGCAACAAGTGCTAATATAGGAGGCGGCTTTGATACTATCGGTGTAGCATTAAAGTTATACAACACCGT
>CALDNB010000182.1 GCA_937914775.1 uncultured Clostridia bacterium | reverse complement strand
CAGCGTGGATCTCAACACCGTCAACACCTGCGTCTTTGCAGAGCTTTGCAGTCTTTTCGTCAAAATATGGACTTACAATATACTGCGCACCTGCCAAAATTGCAATTCTTGCAGTTTCAGGGTCCATAACAGTACCTGCACCTAAAATAATCTGGTCGGGAGTATAATTCTTTGCAAGTTCCTCAATAACGTGGTGTGCACCCGGAACTGTAAATGTAAGTTCAATAGCGGGAACACCGCCCTCAATACAAGCGTCAGCAATTTTCATAGCCTGAGTTGCATTGTCTGCACGTACAACTGCAACAATTCCTGTATCTGAAATTCTTTTTAATACCAATTCTTTATCCATTGTCTATTCCTCCTTATACACCGCTGTAAGCAGAAAAACCGCCGTCAACGGGGATTACTGTACCGTTTACAAAACTTGATGCTTCATAGCATAAAAGCCACAATAACGTTCCGTTCAGTTCCTCAGGAGTACCAAATCTTTCCATAGGAGTCTGAGAAAGAATCTTCTTTGAACGTGCTGTGTATTCACCATTCTCGTCAATCAAAAGTGCTCTGTTCTGATTTGTTAAGAAAAATCCTGGAGCAATAGCGTTAACTCTGATACCAACTTTTGAAAAATGAACTGCAAGCCACTGTGTAAAGTTTGAAACTGCGGCTTTAGCACCGCTGTATGCAGGAATTCGGGTAAGTGGTGTAAACGCATTCATTGAAGATATGTTAATGATTGTTGCATCTTTCTTGCCGATTAAGTCGTGAGCAAATACCTGAGTGGGCAATAAAGTACCAAGGAAATTTAAGTTAAATACAAACGAAATACCATCAGGGTCCAAATCAAAGAAAGTTTTAACACCCTCAATAGTTTCATCTTTTGCATCATAATAGTCGTTTGTAGTTGTACCTTTAGGATTATTGCCACCAGCACCGTTTAACAGAATATCAACTGTACCAAACGTTTCATTGATTATCTTTTTTGCATTTTCAAGACTTGCTTTATCAAGAACATTTGTGCAAATACCGATTGCTTCACCGCCGTCATTTTTAATTTCATCTGCAACGGCTTTCGCCTGTGCCTCGTTTAAATCGAGAACAGCAACTTTAGCACCTGTTTTTGCAATAACTTTGGCAAAACCGCCGCAAAGAATTCCTCCGCCGCCAGTAACAACAGCAACTTTACCTTTTAAATCTATTTCAAAGGGTAGTTTCATTTCTTTCCCTCCAATCTTTCACAAGCTTCCCAAAGACCGTTAATATAAACTGCGCCTAACGCTCTGTCATATAAACCATAACCAGGTCTGCCCTGCTCACCCCATATCATTCTTCCGTGGTCAGGTCTTATGTAACCTTCAAAGCCTTCCTGCTGATAAGCATGAACAATACCAAAGATATCAAGGGAACCGGCTTTTGTATAGTGTGCTGCTTCTTCGAAATCGCAATCTCCGCTGATTTTTATGTTTCTGATATGTGCGAAATGAATTCTGTCACAGAAACTGTGAATCATATCAATAATATCATTATCAGGCGAAACGCCAAGAGAACCGCTGCAAAGTGTAAGACCGTTATACTTGCTGTCATAAAGTTTTAAAAATCTTTCAATATTTGCTTTGCTAGTAATAATTCTTGGCAAACCAAAGATACTCCACGGCGGGTCGTCAGGATGAATTGCCATTTTGATTTTAACTTCCTCCGCAACCTTTATAACTCTGTCTAAAAAGTACTTAAGATTATCCCACAAGTCCTCTTCAGTAATTTTACTGTACTGTTCAAGAAGTGATTTCATACCTTCTTTTGTGTAACTTGAGTCCCAGCCAGGAAGTGATAATTCGCCAGATAAAGGATTCATCTTAAGTACAGTTTCATTTTTATAAGCAAGTGCATTAGAGCCGTCAGGTAACTGTAATGCAAGGTCAGAACGAGTCCAGTCAAAAACAGGCATAAAGTTATAA
>CALDNB010000181.1 GCA_937914775.1 uncultured Clostridia bacterium | reverse complement strand
AGAAGTATATTTTGACGGCAAAATGTACGACAAAAAGCACAAGCAGTTTGGTGTACGTTCATTTGTTCAGGATTTAGAGAGCAACCCAAAAGGTATGTTCTACTTAAACGGCAGAAAAATCCGTCTTCGCGGTGCAAATACAATGGGCTTCGAACAGCAGGACGTATTAAGAGAAGACTTTGACCAGTTAATTGACGATATTTTACTTGCAAAACTTTGCAATATGAATTTCTTAAGACTTACTCAGCGTCCATGTCAGGACGAAGTTTACGAGTACTGCGACAAGTTAGGTCTTATGACACAGACAGACCTGCCCTTGTTCGGCTGTATGAGACGTACAAAGTTTGCAGAGGGTGTAAGACAGGCTGAAGAGATGGAAAGAATAATAAGATGCCATCCATGTAATGTAATTATTTCATACATTAACGAGCCGTTCCCCAATGCCTACAACTCACCTCACAGACATTTCCTAAGACATGAACTTGCAGACTTCTTTGACAGTTGTGACACAGTAGTCCACCTGCAAAACCCTGACCGTGTAATCAAACACGTTGACGGTGACTACGACCCGCCATGCAAATCAATGCCTGACAACCATTGCTATCCTATGTGGTACAATGCTCACGGTATTGACATCGGTAAACTCCACAAGGGTTACTGGCTTCCCGTTAAACCGGGCTGGTACTACGGTTGCGGTGAGTATGGTACAGAGGGACTTGAATGTTCAGAAGTAATGAAAGAATATTACCCCAAAGAATGGCTTACTGAACCCTTTAATCCGGGCAACATCGTAAATGCACAGACCGCAAGTTTCTATTCAATGTTCTATGATAAACAAGAATCAATGGAAGACTGGATTGAAGCAAGTCAGACTTTCCAGGCATACGGCGTAAAAGTAATGACAGAAGCATTCCGTCGTGACGATAAAATGATTTCTAACGCCATTCACTTGTTTATCGATGCATGGCCAAGTGGCTGGATGAAAACAATTATGGACTGCAAACGTAATCCCAAAAAGGCGTACTTTGCATACAGAAACGCCTTAGAACCCGTTATGCTTTCATTAAGAACTGACAGATATACATACTTCGAGGGCGAAAAGATTTCAATTGAATGTTATATCTGTAACGATACACATACTTCGGGCAACTACAAAGTGACTTATGAACTTGCAGATTTGACAGGCTCTCACAAGTGCTTTATGAAAGAGTGCGGAACAACTTACGTGTCAAATGCTGAATTTAAGATTAAAGAAGTTAACGACAGACAAAAATTCGTATTAAAAGCAATACTTACTGACGAAAACGGCAAAGTGGTATCACATACCGAACAGCAAATAGAAGTATTTAAAAAAGTTCCCGTCGTTAAAAACGATAAAGTAGAACTTATTACAAACTTAAAACCGGGTACTTACGAAATTGCAGGTGAAACTGTTAAAGTTAAACCCTGCGGTATGCTTCCTGTTCACTTTGCAAGCAGAAAAACAGGCCACCCTGCAGTTGAAGGCTTTGAAGAAAAAGACTTCTCATACTGGTATGATAAGAGTGTTGATATGATTACACCAATCATCTATAACACCTTTGAAGCAGAGGGCTTTACACCGATTCTTTTAAGCGGTAATACAAATGATGACGGCAAGTGGGGACAAACTCTTGCTTGTGCCGAAAAGGAGTACAACGGTAAGAAATATATTATCTGTAACGTTGACCTTCGTCAGGAAAACCCTGTAGCACAGAGATTTATTAACAGCATAATGAAATAAGTGGGGATAAACAAAAACCTTCTCAAGAATTCTTGAGAAGGTTTTATTTATATTAAATTATTGCAAATTTTTAAATGTTTTTGTTACCTCATCGGTATCCATCTGTTGTACTTTTTCCCAGTCTTTTTTTGCAAGTTGGTACTCTTCCTCTGTTACGTCATTCCAATTTTCCTGAGGTGAATCCACTATAGTAATTGTTGCATCTGTACCTGTTACAGAATAATACTCTACACCCTTTGCCGTACCGATATGTTTTATATTGTCGTAAGTGTGTGTTTCCACATCGGCTTTTGTAACAACGCTGAACATATGTAAACCATACGATTTTTCGCTTTCTCCAAACCTTTCAGATAAATATGTGGTATAATAACTGCCTGTCATACTTTTACCGAAAAAGCAAACAGATAGATTCCCATCAGCTGCCTCATAAATATAATACCACCCCTGCCAGTCTTCTGGGAAAGTAAGTTGATATCCGCACTTTTCATTAACATATACGTTACTCTGTGGCATTGGCGGAGGAGAATATTTTCCTTTTGCATCAGACAAATAAGTTCCCTTGTCATCAGGATCTGTTTTGTAATTTCCAAAGCCCACAAAACTGCGTTCTATAGTAAGAGTACCATAAACTTTATAATATATGCTTTTGAATTTCTTCTCGTCCTGTAAATAGTCGTCTAATTGTTCCCCCTGCAAAGAATTTTTTGCCTCGTCAGTAAAAACATCATAGTCATAAGGACGGGTAAAGTAATAATTAACGTTATTTGCTTTCCCGAAGCCGTCATCATAAGACCCTTTATCACCCGCTAACTCCTTGTCATTTTCGCTGTAAATAGTAAACAATTCTATTCCGGGAATGTTTTTTTCTTCACAATAATTCTTTACATAGTCGCTTTTACCGTTAAATACAAAAGTAACTCTTTCCCCGTTGTTATGTTCAAATACGCTGTAATAATCTAAAAATGTATCGGGGATTTCAAACAGGTAATTGGCAGATTTATTATAATATACATCTTTTTCGGGAATTACTGTCTGTCCGCCTCCGTCAAAAACAGATGGTTTAACGACTTTTTCTGTTTCTGCAACTGTGTTATCGTTTTCTATAATTGTATCACCAGATACAGGCGGTGTTTCAATATGGTTTTCTCCTGTACAACCACATAAAACAAAAATTGATAATAACACGCTTAAAAACAATTTAATCATAATGTTTTACTCCCTCTGTTTATTATCTTGTAAAATAATGCCACCAATAAGGCCATATTGCTTCATCAGCACTTCCCTTTGTTGACCATACTGTATGCTCACCTACATAATGCCACGAACCATCGTAATATTCAAGTATAACTACATTCCCTGTAGGATTTGGCTCGTAGGAGGTTATATAATATAATCTTGCCGCATCCCCTCTGTAATCAATTACTTTAAAGTATTCACAAGGACCAACGTTTTCTGTTAAGGCAGGTATGTTTTCAAATTGTTCCCCCTGTTTTATTGTAAGCAATTCAATTCTTATTAATTCTGATACCCAGATTATTAAAAATAACAGAACTACAGAAATCAATGCTTTCTTTATATATCTTTTATACATTTTCCAAACATCTCCCATAATACCACTCGCCATCAGGCAAATAAAACGTCACCTTATCTTGTCTGTATTTCATCTTTTGTTCTCCAGATTTTAGAAACACATATATTTATTTTTTTATCGTCGTTGGAAGTGATATTTCTTATTATTCCCATATATCTTTTGTTTTTTGTTTTAAACATACTGATATTTATAAGATATTTACCAAGTTCTCTATATGCTCTGTCCGAGGCAAGAAGATTTATCTGAAATTTACCATTTTTGAAAAACTCATCAAAATCTTCGTCATAAGATTCTTCGGCATATATGCTAACTGCAATTTCATCGGTAAACTTGGGAGCACACACTTTTCCGTAATGAAATACCCCTTTTTCATCGGTATAGTCATCGTAATAATGTAATTTCAGTTTTTTTGTTTTTGTTTTTAATACATATTTTTCGTTTTTTACAACATCTGTCCCCTGCACTTTACGTACAATCAGATTTATAAAGGGAACACCGTTTCGGTTGCATATATCGTCATAATGACTATGATAATGGTCGTACCAGCATTTCCAACTTGATTCGGCAATTAAATATTTACCAAAACTGTAAAGACCTTTTTCGGTGCCGAAGATATAAAATGTCGTTTCGGTGTCAGTTATATCCACACTTATATCACATCTGATGCTTTTTTGATATGTTGAAAAATCTTTCGCACCACCGGCAAAAGTATTCCCGTCCTGAAAACAGGGATAATATTCAATTTTTAAATCAATTTCTTTACAGTTTTTCATAATTTACCTCATAATATGTATTACAAAGACTAAAAACAAAGGGGCACTCCCACACTCTCTTATGTTGAATATTTTATCATATACTTACAATTTTTACAATAGTCTTTCCTTATAGCATAAAAAAGACGCCGTTTGGCGTCTTTTTTCACCTTATTGCCATACTGTTATTTAATAACGTCGTGCTGTATATGAATAGCACATCGGCATTATTAAAATCCGCAAAACTTCCCACTGCTTCGCTTTTTATATATCTTGTATCTACAAGAGTTATTTTCTTATATCCCGAAACCATAAGGGGTGCAAGGGAACTTCCGTAGGAATCTCTGAACATTATTAATTCCCTGTCTGTTTTGGCGTTACTGTTTTCAATAGTCAGAACAGGCATTGTGCCTGACAAAAACATTTCGTAAGGGTCTTTGTCCGACGCTTTTTTCATATTATACATTTCGCCCTTTTCGGGAATTCCGTTACCGTAATAAGTTACAGTTGCATTGTCAAGGGTTTCGTTTGTAAGATACACAATTTCGTCAGGGGGAAAGTCCATAGCAAGTTGTCCCGAATATACACCGTAAAAGGGTTTATCAAGTACAATTTCCTTGTACTCTGCCGTAACGTCAGCACCCATTTCCTCACCGATTTTTTCTGCAATATCAGTAATTTTTTCCTGACGCCAGTGGGTGTCGGTATTGTAAAAATCGTCAATATCCAAAAGGGAAGTCACATCAATATACTTCATATAATTAACCTTTTGCTTCATCTCGTCAATAAACGTCACGTAATCAAGTGAGGGATAACCGTTTTTCTCAGCCAGAAGGAAATTCTTGTCGGGAATTACGGAGAAATAAACATTATCCGTTTTTCCTTTGATATAGGTTTCATAAAGATACGAAAATCTCTCCCCCGCGTGGTCCATCATAGCAGGATTTTTTTCACTGTCTATTTTTGAAATGTGCCCGTCTGCCGTAAACAAGCCGTTATTATCCTTTTTCATAAATACTTTAGTAACAAAGTTTGCTTTAATACTGCGGAAAAAGTCACGGAACGGAAAACGTTCTGTTGCATAGGTTTCAAAATCAGACAT
>CALDNB010000180.1 GCA_937914775.1 uncultured Clostridia bacterium | reverse complement strand
AATATTTCTCAGTTGCTTCAGGCGGCGGTACAGGAAGAACTCTTCATCCTGACAATATGGCTGCAGGTCCTGCTTCTTACGGTATGACAGATACAATGGGACGTATGCACAGTGACGCTCAGTTTGCAGGTTCATCTTCAGTTCCTGCTCACGTTGAAATGATGGGACTTATCGGTATGGGTAACAACCCAATGGTTGGTGCTACAGTTGCTGTTGCAGTTGCAATTGAAGAAGCAATGAAATAATATGAAAAGTCTTTTAAAGTTAAATAAAGCCGAGCAAAGCCCTTGTTGCGCAATTTGTGTTTATTGCGAGAAACAAAAGGACTACACTATGTTCTGCACCAAAAAGAAAAAGGAAGTAAGAGCAGATAAAAAATGCTTTTCCTTTAAGGTGGACATTATGTCCCTTGGTGTAAACAGAAAGCACGGCATTGATGTTAATATTAACCCTGATGATTTTTCAATATAGGATAAGAGACGCCGAGGGCGTCTTTTATCTTGAACGGAGATTAGTATGATAAAAAAATATTTTAGTGATTTAAAAAGAGAATTTAGCGGATATAATTTAAACAGTTTGTCAAAAGACTTAATGGCTGGTGTAACTGTTGCGGCAGTGGCACTTCCTCTGGCTCTTGCCTTTGGTGTTGCCTGTGGTGCAGATGCAGCGTCAGGTATGATTGCAGCAATTGTTGCGGGTATAGTAATCAGTCTTTTGTCAGGAGCATCGTTTCAGATTTCAGGCCCCACAGGTGCAATGAGTGCCGTTTTGGTAACTATTGTTTCAAGATACTCTTTAGACGGTATGTTTGTTACCTGTTTGATTGCAGGGATAATAATGCTTGTCCTTGGTATATTCAAACTGGGCAAACTGGTAAACTACATACCTGCTCCTGTTATAACGGGCTTTACATCGGGTATTGCGGTAGTAATTGCGTTAGGTCAGGTAGATAACCTTTTCGGTACAGTTTCTCACGGTGAAACCGCTGTGGAAAAACTTTTGTCCTATTTCCAGACGGGATTTAATGTAAATATAAGCACACTTTTAATAGGACTTCTGGTTATTGCCATTATGATTGTGTGGCCAAAAAAATGGAACGCAAAAGTTCCCTCATCTCTTGTGGCGATTATTATAGCAGGTATAGTGTCTTATGTTTTAAAACTAGACATTCCAAGAGTTGGCGACATTCCAAAAACACTTATTTTAGACAGCAGACTTCATTTAGGTTCATTAAAAGCAATTAATTTTATGGAACTTTTATCACCTGCAATTACAATTGCGGCGCTTGGTATGATTGAAAGTCTTCTTTGCGGTTCAAGTGCATCAAGAATGAAATCGGAGCCCTTTGACGCTGACAGAGAACTGGTGGCACAGGGCATAGGAAATATTGTTATTCCCTTTTTTGGCGGTGTTCCTTGTACTGCGGCAATTGCAAGAACAAGCGTGGCTATTAAATCGGGTTGTCAGACAAGGCTAACCGGTATTTTCCACTCATTGTTTTTAATTGCGTGTATGTTTTTATTGGCACCTGTTATGGCGGCGCTTCCGCTGTCTGCTCTTGCAGGGGTACTTATGATGACTGCATGGCGTATGAACGAGTGGGAAAGCATCACATATATTTTCAAAAACAAATTTAAAGGCCCAATCTTTAAGTTTTTAGTAACTATGATTGCAACAGTTGTCTTTGATTTAACTATTGCAATAGTACTTGGTATAGTATTTTCAATTATCGTTTTTGTGTTTAACATTTCTAAACTTAATATTGACGTGTCAAAGGTAGAAAACGATAAGATTAATTCAGATGTTGACGTTGAAAATCTTCATAAAGACACTGTGGTTGTGTATCTGACAGGCCCCCTTTTCTTTACCAACTGCGACAAATTAATCGCATTTTTTAAAGAACTGGCACCCTGCAAAAAGATTATTCTGTCAATGAGAGGCGTGCCATATATTGATATTACGGCAACATCGGCACTTCTTGACTGTTATCTTGAAAAAACTTCGCAGGGCACAGAATTTGTGTTCAGCGGTTTGCAGGAAAGAGTTATGGAAAACTTCAGTCGCGGTGAATTTATGGAAAAGGTAGGACAGGACAAGTTCTACTGGAGTGTGGATAAGGTACTTTTAGAAACCGCAACTAAATAATTAATAAAGAGCATTGAGTTTTCAATGCTCTTTTATTATATTGACAAACATTTTATTTCCAATTATAATATTTTCAGGTGATAATATGAAAAATTTAATCAGGGTTGTTTTGCCTAAACAATATAATCTTGTAGTTGGAGATACTTTCCAAATGTTTTATCGCGGTGTTGTGGAAGCACCAAATCCTTATTGCTACGATATTTTGTCTGTGTGCGAAAAGGGGAAAAACTATCCCAGATATTTTGAGTTTACTCCCGAAGAAGAGGGAGAATACGACCTTACAATTTCCGTATATTCTGCGGACAAAACATTGATTGGACAGGGAATCACGAAATTAAAGGTTTCAAAGCCCGTAAAACCCCAAAAACCTGTTAATATTTTATGTATTGGTGATTCGCTGACTGCAGGAGGCACATGGGTAAAAGAAGTACATAGAAGACTTTGTGATGACGGAATTAAAGATGTCACATTTATAGGAACGTGCAAAAAAGACGAGGTTGGTTTTGAGGGTTACGGCGGTTGGGAATGGTCCAACTATACCTTAGGTAGTAAAACTCCGTCGTTGTGGGTGACTTGTAATTCCGACAAAAAGGTGTGCGACCAGCATTCCTTGTGGAAAGATGAAAAGGGAGAAATATGGCAACTGGAAACAATAGATATAGGTCGGCTTAAATTTAACAGATACGGCGGACACAAAGGGGAAAGACCAACGGGCGTGCTTACTCATTACCAGAACGCCGTTTCAAAAACACCCATAGAAATAATTAATACTTATGACGAAAAGCCAAATCCTTTTTATGATTTGGTAAAGGGTGAGGTAAGTCTTAAAAAATATTGCGAAAAGTACGGTTTTGAG
>CALDNB010000179.1 GCA_937914775.1 uncultured Clostridia bacterium | reverse complement strand
TTTTCTTTGGAAGATATAAATGTAAAAGTAATGACAATCCCGGGTTCTAAAGACCCGGACGAATATATTAAATCACGTGGTTTCGGAGCGTTTAACGAACTTATTGCAAACGCTCAGGTGCAGATTGAATACAAAATGACAAAATTCAAAGAGCAGTACGATTTGCACGATACCGAAGACAAAATTAAATATGTTAACTCGGTAGCCGCTGAACTGGTAAAATTAAAAAGCCCTGTAGAACGTGAAATCTATATAAATAAAATTTCAGATGACACAGGAGTTTCGGCAAACAGTATAAACGCCGAAATCGAAAGAATTTTAGCGGTAATTAAAAATAAATCTAAATTTGATAACTTCAGTGCTTCTCCCTCTGTCAGAGCAAAACAGTCAGGTGGAGAAACGGGGCAATATACCGATGCACAAAAACTGATTTTAAATATTATCTGCTACAAATCCGACATATCAAAACAACTGATTACAGAATTAGAAACAGAGGATTTTTCAAAAGAAATATATAAAACATTGTTTGATGCAATAAAAAAAGATGTAAATAATGGCAAAACCCCTGACCCAAGAATGTTGGTACTAAAGTATGAGAACCCTGAAGTTGCAGAAATTCTTCAGGATGATAAATACATTGATGACTACCTTCTTGCAGCAAATCAATGTAAAAGTATAATAAAACAGTATGTTAAAAAGCAAAATATGCTAAATTCATTAAAAAAGGGCAATAATATTAAAGAAATTGCCGAAATATACAAAGGAGATAGTAATGAGTAACAGTATTGAAACAAGAAAACAAGTAATTAAAAGCCTGCTTGAGCGTGGCAAGAAAAAGGGAATGTTAACTTATAAGGAAATTATAGATTCCCTTGAAGAAATTGATATGGACCCTTCTCAAATTGAAAAAGTTTATGAAAACATTGAAAGAGTCGGTATTGAAATCATCGGCAACATTGACGAAGAATTAGAAGAAATTAAAGAAGAAGAAAAACTTGATATCTCAGTACCTGAAGGTATCTCCTTTGACGACCCGGTAAGAATGTATTTAAAAGAAATCGGCAAAGTGCCTCTTTTGTCTGCAGAAGAAGAAATTGAACTTGCAGAACTTATGAGCAAAGGTGACGAAGTTGCAAAGAAAAGACTTGCGGAAGCAAACTTACGTCTTGTTGTAAGTATTGCAAAAAGATATGTAGGCCGCGGAATGTTGTTCCTTGATTTAATTCAGGAAGGAAATTTAGGTCTAATTAAAGCAGTAGAAAAATTCGACTATCAAAAAGGTTACAAATTCAGTACCTACGCTACATGGTGGATAAGACAGGCAATAACACGTGCCATCGCTGACCAGGCAAGAACAATCAGAATTCCCGTTCACATGGTTGAAACTATCAACAAACTGATTCGTGTTTCACGTCAGTTATTGCAGGAATTGGGCAGAGACCCCTCTCCCGAAGAAATTTCAAAAGAAATGGGTATGCCTGTTGACAAAGTAAGAGAAATACAAAAGATTGCACAGGAGCCCGTGTCTTTAGAAACTCCTATCGGTGAAGAAGAAGACAGCCATTTAGGAGATTTTATTCAGGATGAAGACGCTCCCGCACCTGCAGAGGCAGCATCATTTACGTTGCTTAAAGAACAACTGATTCAAGTGCTTTCAACCCTTACTTCCCGTGAAGAAAAAGTTTTAAGATTAAGATTTGGTCTTGACGACGGCAGAGCAAGAACTTTAGAAGAAGTTGGTAAAGAGTTTGACGTTACACGTGAAAGAATAAGACAAATCGAAGCAAAAGCATTAAGAAAATTAAGACATCCAAGCAGAAGTAAAAAACTAAAGGATTATTTAGATTGATGAAAAATAAATTAGTATTGCCCGACAGATTAAAAGCAGTGGCATCTTTAATCCCACAGTGTAATGTTCTTGCAGACATTGGTACAGACCACGCCTATATTCCTATTTATACTGTTTTAAACGGAATTGCAAAAACAAGTATAGCAGCCGACGTTGTTGACGGACCGCTGAAAATCGCAAAAGAAAATATCAATACCTATATGTTGTCCGAAAAAATTTCAGTCGTAAAATCAGACGGTCTTACAAACATAAATAACGCTGATTTAATTGTTATTGCAGGAATGGGCGGAACTTTAATTGCCGACATATTGGAGGCAGATTTGCAAAAAGCAAAAAGTGCTGATACTTTGATTTTACAGCCAATGTCATGTGCTTTTGAACTGCGAAAAAGACTTCACCACTTTGGTTTCTTAATTGAAAAAGAAGTTTTAGTTAAAGACACAGGAAAAATATATACTGCAATGGTAGTAAAAAAAGGCAAACAACAATTTGAAAACGACATACATTACGAAATCGGAAAGTACTTAATTGATAATAAACCACCACTTTTTAGTGACTATATTAACCATAAAGTTTCCGTATATAATAAAAGAATATTAAATATGGAAAACAGTAAAAACATTGATGTTAAAGCAGAAATAATTAATTTAAAGTCAACTATAGAGCAATTAAAAGGATTGATTTAACTTATGAAAACTGCAAAAGCCATAATAGATTATATTGAAACATTTTGTCCCAAAGATTCCGCAATGGATTTTGATAATGTGGGGTTGATGGTAGGAAGAAACAACCATAAAGTAAAAAAAATAATGGTTATGTTAGATGCAGACAAAGACACCGTAAAAGAAGCAATCGAAAATAAGGTAGATATGATAATTACCCATCATCCTCTTCTTATGTCACCCATATCAAGAGTTAATGATGAAATAATACTTTCACTTATTGAAAATGGTATTTGTTTATATAGTGCCCATACAAATCTTGACCAGTGTAAAAACGGCGTCAATGAAAACTTAATTAAACTGCTTGGCGCAAAAAAAATAAAACGGGTACTATTGCCAGAGGAAAACTTTTACACATATACAGGAACATTCCCACAGATGACATTAATTGAAACAGTAAATTATGTAAAAGAAAAACTGGGTATTAAAAATGTAAGATACACAGGTGATGATGAAAGTATTGTTATTTTTCAAGACGAGTATTTCAAGGCAAATCTAAAGGATGATATTTTGGTTTCCATAAATATAAACGGGAAAACAGATGAAGTAAGAGAAAAAATCTATTCATATATAGAGT
>CALDNB010000178.1 GCA_937914775.1 uncultured Clostridia bacterium | reverse complement strand
CCTTTGTTTTTTCCAAAAAATGTTTCTGCCCCGCCGGCAATTGAACCGGACAAGCCCGCGCTTTTACCGGACTGAAGAAGAACTATTATTATTAGTGCGATTGCAACAATAAGTTGTAAAATGATTAATGCTGTTTTCATTGGATTTCCCCCTAAACAAAATACTCAATATCGTTATTATAGCACAGGGAGTGGTAAAATGCAAGTGTTTTTTTATTTATTACCAAATATTTTGCTTGCGGGGTAATATGAAGTATTTCCCAATTGTTCTTCAATTTTTATAAGTCGGTTATACTTGCATACTCTGTCTGTTCTTGACGGTGCTCCTGTTTTTATTTGTCCGCAATTTGTGGCTACCGCAATGTCTGCAATTGTAGTGTCTTCTGTTTCACCGCTTCGGTGTGAAACTACGCTTGTATAACCATTTGCTTTCGCAAGTTCAATGGCGTCAAGAGTTTCGCTTAAAGTTCCAATCTGATTAACCTTTACAAGAATGGAATTGGCAACACCTTTGTCTATCCCTTTCTGAAGTCTTCTCGTATTTGTTACAAAAAGGTCGTCTCCCACAAGTTGAATTTTATCTCCCAGACGGTTTGTAAGCAGTTCCCAGGCTTCCCAGTCTTCTTCGGCAACACCGTCTTCCAGTGAAATTATGGGGTATTTACTGCAAAGTTCTTCCCAGTAGGACACCATTTCTTCTGCAGTCTTTGTAATGTCTGATTTCCAGAAAAGGTACTTGCCTTCGTCACCTGATTGTTTTGCTTCCTCAAACATTTCTGTTGCAGCGGCATCTATGGCAATCTTAAATTCGTCATAAGGTGTGTAACCTGCTTTTTCTATTGCCTCAACTATAAAGGAAAGAGCCTGTTCGTCATTTTCCAGATCAGGGGCAAAGCCGCCCTCGTCGCCTACTGCAGTAGAGTACCCGTTTTCTTCCAGAACTTTCTTTAAGGCGTGGAAAACTTCGGTACTTTGTCTTACGGCGTCTCTCATAGTGTTTGCACCGACGGGAACAATCATAAACTCCTGAATATTTACGCTGTTGCCCGAATGTTTTCCGCCGTTTAAAATGTTCATCATAGGAACGGGCATAGTGTGGGCATTAACACCACCTAAATATTTAAATAAAGGCAGCCCTAAACTGTTAGCGGCTGCCTTTGCAACTGCAAGAGATACGCCTAAAATAGCGTTAGCACCAAGTTTACCTTTGTTTTTAGTTCCGTCGGCAGCGATTAAAAGACTGTCGATTTTTCTTTGCTCAAAGGGGTTTTTACCGGTTAATTTACTTGCGATAACAATGTTTACATTGTCAACCGCTTTCATTACTCCCTTGCCATTATATCGTTGTGGGTCGTTGTCACGAAGTTCCACCGCCTCAAAAGCACCTGTTGACGCACCTGACGGAACAGAAGCAGTACCGACGCTTCCGTCTGACAATGTAACATCTACGCTTATTGTGGGGTTGCCTCGTGAGTCTAAAATTTCTGTTGCTGTAATTTTTGATATTAAAGTACTGATATTAAACACTCCCAAAAGAATATTTAATACTTACTTTACTAACATACTGTTTCCTGTCATTGATGCAGGTTTTTCAAGTTCTAACAGTTCAAGCATTGTAGGTGCAATGTCTGCAAGTCTGCCGTCTTTTGTTAGGTTATACTCGCTTCCTATTAACACCAACGGAACAACGTTTGTAGAATGTGCAGTCTGAATATTTCCACCCTCATCAAGCATCTGCTCAGCGTTACCGTGGTCTGCTGTTATAATTGCCTGACCGCCCTGTTCCATAATTGCTTCAACAACTTTTCCAAGGCATGTGTCAACTGCTTCTACTGCATCAACTGCTGCCTGGAACACGCCTGTATGTCCAACCATATCGCAGTTAGCAAAGTTTAGTATTATAACATCATAATTCCCACTATTTATTCTTTTTACACATTCATCTGCAACTTCGGGCGCACTCATCTGTGGCTGCATATCGTAAGTTGCTACTTTAGGTGACGGAATAAGTGCTCTGTCTTCACCATCGCACACCTTTTCAACACCGCCGTTAAAGAAGAATGTTACGTGTGCATACTTTTCTGTTTCCGCAATTCTTAACTGTTTAAGACCTGCTTTGCTGATATATTCGCCAAATGTATCGTCAAGTTTTGTTGGCTTGAATGCAACATCAACGTTTGGCATACTTGCATCATACTGAGTAAAGCACACATAG
>CALDNB010000177.1 GCA_937914775.1 uncultured Clostridia bacterium | reverse complement strand
TGAATTTGTAAAAAGAAATAAAACTCATCCAGCTTTTAATAAGCATTTGGTGTTAATATTTGATGAATGTCATAGATCACAATTTGGAGATATGCATAAACTAATTGTAGATAATTTTAAAAATTATCATTTATTTTCTGTATATCCAAAATTTTTCAGTGAAACTTCACTGTTTCGCCAATTTTCTTTGACCTTTACCCACAAATTAAGATATACTTTGCCACCTAAAAATCTCTCAATGTCGCGACGGGCAGATGTGCCGATTTTTTTAAGCATATCTCCGTTCTTGCCAATAATGATTGACTTGTGAGAATCACGTTCACAAAAAATAGTTGCTTCAATTGAAGTAAGATTTTTTTCTTCATTAAACTTCATACTTTCAATTACAACGGCAATTCCGTATGGAATCTCGCAATTGGTGTTCCGCATTAATTTTTCCCTGATAAATTCTGCACAAATCTGTTTTTCGGGCTGGTCGGTCAATGTATCATCCGGGAAGAATTTCGGGCCCTCGGGAAGATACTTTTCAATAACTTTCAGTAACTCATTTGTCCCGTCATTTTTAAGAGCCGAAACAGGCACAATTTCTTTAAAATCAGCAATTGTCTGTAACGAAGAAATTAACGGTAATAATGTTTCTTTCGGCACTGCATCGGTTTTATTGATAACCAGAATTTTAGTGTCGCAGTTAATCTTTTCAATAATCTCCTGCTCGTTTTCAATATTACATTTGTCAGCAGCAACAAGGTATAAAACAATGTCAGCGCCGTCCACACCGGAAAACGCCTCGTTGTTCATATATTTTCCAAGTTTGTTTTTAGCATTATGTATTCCCGGTGTGTCAACAAAAATAAACTGGGAATTATCATTTGTAACTACGCCTGTTATCTGGTAACGTGTAGTTTGTGGTTTTGGAGATACTGCCGCAATCTTCTGCCCTAAAAAAGCATTTAAAAGAGTAGATTTGCCTACATTTGGCTTTCCTGCAATAGAAATAAAACCCGATTTAAACATTACGCTCTTCTCCTCTCGTAAGACCTAACTTTTTAAGTATTTCTTCCTGTTTTGCAAACATCTCTTTTTGTTCGTCCTCTTCTATATGGTCGTATCCGAAAAGATGAAGCATTGAATGGGCAGTTAAAAACGCCAGTTCTCTTTTGATGGAATGTCCATATTCCTCCGCCTGAAGTTTTGCTCGTTCCAAAGATATTACAATGTCTCCCAACTCATCAGGGTCTAAATTACCCTCATCGTCATACATTGGAAAAGACAGAACATCTGTAGGTCTGTCAATATCTCTGTACTGTCTGTTAAGTTCGTGAATTTCTTCGTCATCGCAAATCAATACGCTAACACTTATTTCAGGAATATTTTCATATTGAAATGACGCTTTTACAGTATCGTTTATAAGTTGTTCAAATTCTTTCGTAAACTCAATCTTGTTTTGATTGTTTGTTATGTCTGTCAACAGCCCTTAACTCCCTTCTTCTGTCATCTTTCTCGTATGCTTTTACAATGGCTTGTACCAAAGGATGGCGGACTACGTCTTTTTCCGTTAATGTGCAAAAGGCAATGTCATCTATATTTTTTAAAATTCGCATAACCTCTTTAAGACCGCTTCTTTTACCGTTTGGCAAGTCCACCTGAGTAATATCACCTGTAATTATTGAACGTGAGCCAAAGCCTATTCTTGTTAAAAACATTTTCATTTGCTCTGGCGTGGTGTTTTGTGCCTCATCAAGAATAATAAAGGACTCGTCAAGAGTTCGCCCTCTCATATAAGCAAGGGGTGCAACTTCAATTACTCCCCTTTCTACATACTTCTGGTATGTTTCAACACCAAGCATATCAAATAATGCGTCGTGTAAAGGTCTTAAATAGGGATCAACTTTGTCCTGCAAATCACCCGGCAAAAAGCCAAGTTTTTCCCCTGCTTCAACGGCGGGTCTTGTAATTATAATTCTTGACACTACTTTGTTTTTTAGTGCAGTAACCGCCATTGCAACTGCAAGGTAGGTTTTACCAGTACCTGCAGGACCGATACCAAAAGTAATGGTGTTTTTGTTTATTGCCTCAATGTATTTCTTTTGTCCTAAAGTTTTTGCTTTTATTGGTCTGCCTTTTGCAGTAATACATACTATATCATTGTTAAGGTTACCTAAACTGCTTTCCATTTTGTCATCTACCAAAGACAATACATACCTTACCGACTGCTCAGTTATATTTTCTTCTTTTGCGTGCATTTCAATAAGGGTACGAAAAGCCCTTTCTGCTTTATCAGTATTTTCTTCGGTACCGCTTATTTTAAGGATAGTGTCTCTTTGCATTACCTGAACGTGATAGTAGTTTTCGATAATTTTAAGATACGAATCGTACATACCGAAAATTGCACTTATCTGTTCAGTATTTTCCACTTCAATTATTCTTTCTTTTGTCAAATTAAAACCCAACCTTCTCAATAATATTTTCTAAGCACTCGTAAGTTACTGTCAACTTGCCATTTTCAAAAACGTGTTTTTTGGATACTACTTCTATGCCTTGTAACTCCGCATCCATCTGCTCAATAGTTTTTGAAAGCACTTCTTCTTTTGACATTTCTACAGTTGTTACCGTCTGCTCCACATACTTGTTATACTGTATGGATACAGGTAAAACAAAGTTGTCACCTAAAGAAAACTTTTTCTCTTCTGTTATTGTATCATAATTCTCGTATGAAATGCTATCTTTTATATAAAAATTTATATCAAAATTATGTATTTTTAATTTATTTTTGCTTTTTTCCCGTCCTGTAGGGGTACGAATTTCCTTATACATTGGCAACTGCACAGTTTTTTGGTGCCATGTTCTTGCGATTATTACTCCGTCTGAATGTACGTGCCTGATGCCAGACAGTTCCCCCTCTAAAACACCGCTTACTAAAATCTGTCCTTTCGAAACAACATCGCCCGGTTTTATAAGTTCGTCGCCCTCGGTAATGTCGGAACGGACTATTACTCCCGAATTTTTTGCAACAATACTGCAGGGACTGTCTTTAGGAAAAGCAGGGGGCAACTTGGTGCGCTCCTTAACATCTATTTCAACGGTAGTGCCCTTAACATTAATTCCAACCCACGAAAGTTCAGGAATGTCCGTCATAAGGGTATTTCTCACATAAGACTTGTCGATGCTTTTTGCAAACACTCCTGTTTTAACTCCTGCTTTTGAGAGTCCCTCCATCATCTGGTTGGTAGATATTATTTCATTACCCGTAATATTTATAACCCATACAAATCTGGTAAGGACAATTAATAATACAAAAGATATAAATGCACTTGCAAGTAAAACTTTACGTTTCTTATACCTGTAAAGAAAAAAAGGCAACCCTGCTTTACGGGTAATGTGTACTTTGCAGTCGGACTTTTTTGCAACAGGTCGCAGACGCTTAAAATCATCAACATCTACACAGGCAGATAACTGGTTTTTATTTATCTTTTTTGTATTCCAGATACTAATGCTTCGTCTGGTGCAAAGATTAATAAACCGCTCGGTAAATAATCCCGTTACAGTTATTATAACATATCCTTTTAAAATATTAAATAGTTTTATTAAAAACAATTACTCCCACCTCACAAATTCAATAATTCCTTCAATGAGAATGTAACTGTCCGTAATAACGCAGATTGATAACCGGGAACCCGAAACAGAAACGATTTTTTCCTTTGTCTTAATTCTTATCAGCAAATCGGAATATTCCAGTATTCCTGTGTAGTTTTCAATAGTTAACGAATTGTCAGATATAACTGTTATTTTAGGACTGTCCAAAACAACGTCCTGTGGCATATCAAATAAAGTTGTCAGTTTTTCGCCTATTGTTTTAACGGGCTTTTCTTTTTTTCTCATAGACGGTATTCATTCCCTTCAACATACTTTTTAGGTATATAGAATATATATTCTTTGGAGGGAGAAGTATGAATAAAGTCTTGGTAACTGTAATGGGAATAATTACATTTGCAGGAATGATTTTAAGCCCTGAAACGTGCATTAATTCTGCACTTAAAGGAATGAATCTGTGTGCTACAGCAATAATTCCGTCTTTGTTTCCGTTTTTTATATGCGTAAAAATATTCACTAACAGCGGACTGTCAGCAAAACTCGGAAAATGTATGTCCAAAATTATGAGACCTCTTTTTAATCTTCCGGGGGAGTCGGCATTCGTCCTCTTAATGGGAATGTTAAGCGGTTATCCCGTTGGGGCAAAGTGTGCGGTTTCAATGTATGAAAATAACAGATGCACCAAAGACGAGGCAGAACGGCTTATTTGCTTTTGCAACAATTCCGGACCAATGTTTGTTATAGGTACTGTAGGGACTGTTATGCTTCTTGATAAACAGGCAGGTATTGTTCTTTATTTGTCCAACGTTTTGTCTGCTCTTACAATAGGAATTTTTTTAGGTCTTAAAAGGAAGCCCGAAATATACCGCCCACAAAAAAATACAGTTGATGAAAATAAATCAATACTTGCAGACGCAGTAAGTGAAAGCGTTAACCTAATTTTTTATGTATGCGGCTTTATAATATTTTTTAATATTTTTGTATCCCTTATAGAACTGACAAATCTTTTACCAAAAGGAGTATTATATTGCCTTTTTGAAATAACAAACGGTATTTCTTATATATCCGCAACTGCAATTGGAAATTATAAACTTCCACTTATCTCTTTTGTTCTCGGCTGGAGCGGTATAAGTATTATTGTTCAGGTGCTTGGGATAACAGATAAATACGGCTTTTCAAAAATAAAATTCATAGTTTCAAAACTGACTCAGGGTTGTCTTTCCTTCGTATATACTGTAATGCTGTTAAACGTACCTTCAATTCCGCAATTTATAAATATTCTTGTAATAGGTATTATAATAACGAGCATTCTGCTTTCAAAATTAATAAAGGACTTGTAACACAAGTCCTTTAATATTATTTCAGTTGTGCTGCTTTAACGGTATTTTTCATAAGCATAGCAATAGTCATAGGACCTACTCCGCCCGGAACGGGAGTAATCGCTGCCGCCTTTTTCTCGCATTGTTCAAAATTAACGTCGCCTACAAGTTTTTTGTTTTCAAGTCTGTTCATACCAACGTCAATAACAACTGCACCCTCTTTAATCATATCCCCTGTAATCATTTCAGGTACGCCTACTGCTGCAACAACTATGTCTGCGCCTCTTACTACCTCTGCTAAATTCTTTGTTTTTGAATGGCAGATTGTAACAGTGCCGTTCTGGTGCAGTAAAAGCATTGCCTGAGGTTTGCCAACAATGTTGCTTCTTCCTATTACTACACAGGATTTACCGCAAACTTCAATGCCGCTTTCTTTTATAAGTTCCATAACACCTGCAGGTGTGCAGGGTAAAAAGTCAAAGTCCCCAATCATAATTTTACCCACATTTACAGGGTGAAAAGCATCTACGTCCTTTTCAGGTCTTATGGCGTTAATTATTGTCTTTTCATCTATCTGTTTGGGTAAAGGTAACTGAACTAAAATTCCGTCAATGTTGCTGTCGTTGTTTAATTTTTCTACAAGGCTTAACAGTTCCTCTTGTGTTGTATCCTGGGGAAGTGCGTGTTCTTCGGAATATATTCCAAGTTCTTCACAAGCCTTTTTCTTTGAGTTAACATATACTCTGCTTGCAGGGTTGTCACCAACAATAACAACTGCAAGACCTACACTAACGCCTTTTGCCTTTAAACTTGCCACTTCTTCCTTTAATTCGTTCTTTATTCTTTGTGATACTGCTTTCCCGTCTAAAATCTTTGCCATTTCTGTTCTCTCCTTTTGGTCTTATTAAACATTTCTTTCCGTAACCTATTAAATCTTCTCGTCCCGCCAACACCAAAGCCTTATAAACCAAATTGTAATTAGCAGGGTTTTTGTATTGCAACAACGCCCGTTGCATTTGTTTTTCGTTGTAATCGGTAGGAACATACACTTTTTCCATAGTTCTCGGATTAATTCCCGTGTAGTACATACAGGTAGAAATCGTGCCGGGTGTTGGATAAAAGTCCTGAACTTGCTGAGGGTTAATGTTGTTGTCCCTTAAATATTCTGCAAGTATTATTGCATCGTTAATGGTGCTTCCGGGGTGTGACGACATAAGATACGGTACAATATACTGCTTTTTACCAAGTTTTTCATTAATCCTTTTATACTTCTCAACAAATCTGTTGTAAACGTCTTTTGATGGTTTGCCCATAAGTGATAATACATTGTCTGATACGTGTTCAGGGGCAACCTTTAACTGTCCGCTTACGTGATGCATACAAAGTTCTTTAAAAAACTCGTCATTTTTGTCGTGAATAAGGTAGTCATACCGTATTCCTGAACGGATAAACACCTTTTTTATGCCAGAAATACTTCTTAATTTCCGCATAAGGCTCAAATAATCGCTGTGGTCGATTTTCAAGTTTTTGCAGGGCACAGGATATAAGCACTGCCTGTTAGTGCAAGGTGTTTCTTTACTGCAAGGTCCGTTTCTGAAGTTTGCGGTAGGTCCTCCCACGTCGTTTATATATCCTTTAAAATCCTGGTCGTAGGTAAGCATTTCCGCTTCCCTTAAAATTGATTTGTGGCTTCTGGACGTTACCTTTCTGCCCTGATGAAATGCAATAGCACAGAAATTACAAGCACCAAAGCAACCGCGTGACGAGGTAATGCTGAACTTTACTTCGGAAATTGCAGGAATTCCACCGTCTTTTTCGTATATTGGATGATAATTTCTTGTATAAGGCAAAGAATACACCTTGTCAAGTTCACTTTCCGTAAGAGGCGGTGACGGCATATTCACAACAAGATACTTGTCAATATGCTTTTGCACAAGAACTGTTGACTGTTCGTACTGCATCTTACAGGCAACGGCATATTCCTTTTTGTTTTCGCGGACACTTTCAAAATCAGGTATAACGGTGGCACCGTCGGGGATTTCCTTTGAAATATATGCACTACCCAGAACATCGGTAATTTCGTTTATTTTAAGTCCGCTGTTTAACTTGTCCGCCACTTCCACTATCTGGTGTTCACCCATACCGTACAACAAAAGATTACTTCTGCTGTCAAACAGAATTGAACGCCTTACCTTGTTGTCCCAGTAATCGTAATGTGCAAATCTTCTTAAACTGGCTTCTACACCACCGATGATGATTTTTGCCT
>CALDNB010000176.1 GCA_937914775.1 uncultured Clostridia bacterium | reverse complement strand
AAAAGTATTATACAAAATACGAACAGTTAAAAGAAGAAATAGAAAAAATAGAGAGCGAACTTGAACAAACCGAACAAAGACTTTCCGAAGAAAACAAAAACCTTGAAAATGTAAATTCATCATTAATTGAAAAAATGAATGACATTTCCGAGTTGCGTTATAAAATTACAGGCAACAATACTTTGAAAACAACACTTGCTGAGAGACAGATTTTGGTTGACAAAGATTACGGCAAAGCAAACGAGGAATACAAGCAGTTAAAAGAAAACTATGACAAAGCAAAAGAAAATGCCGTATATCTGAAATTAAAATCAGAGAAAAACCAAAAAGAACTTAACAGCGGCAAAGAAAAAGAAAGTTCATTAAATGAGGAAAAACAGCGGATTTTAAAGGATATAAACGACAAGCAGAATTTGTTGGTACAACAAAAATCAAGGCTCAAACTTTTGACTGATCTGGAAGAGTCTTTTGACAACTACAGTTTTTCAGTTAAAAAGATAATGAGCGCCTATAAAGAAAACAGTATTAAAAATACTGTTATTTACGGTACCGTTGCACAACTGATTGACGTATCAAAAGAGTACACCATTGCTGTTGAAGTTGCTCTTGGTGGCTCTGCACAAAACATTGTTACCAAGACACAGCAGGACGCAAAAAATGCGATTGCATATTTAAAAGCAAATAAACTTGGACGTGCTACATTTTTACCTGTTGACGTTTGTGACGGCAAAACAATAGACCAAAAGCCTCTTGAAAAAGAAAATGGCTTTCTTGGTATTGCTGAAAAACTGGTTAAGTATGATAAAATGTACGGCGGAATAATGAGACAACTTTTAGGAAGAATTGTTGTTGTTGACAACATTGACAACGCCGTAGAACTTGCAAACAAATATAAGAACACATACAGAATTGTAACTTTAGAGGGCGATTTAATTGCTCCCGGCGGCTCAATGACAGGAGGAAGCAGACAAAGCGGAGGAGGAATTTTCTCCCGTGCTACAGAACGTGCTGATTTGGAAAAAATAATTCCTCAAAACGAAAAACAGTTACAGTCTTTGCAAGATGAGTTAAATCAGTTGGAAAAAGATATTACCGAAGTTACAGACAGTAACGAGAGTATTTTAAAGGAACAAAAAGATTTAGACCAGCAGTTGATTTCTGCGGAATCAGATTTAAAGCATCTTGAAGAAATGCTTAAAAAAGGCGAAAACGCCAGGGCCTCTATTGAAGTTGAGTTAAAGCAGTTGCAGATGCAACTTGACGATGTTAAAAACATTGACGAAACAGGTGCAGACACTATCGCAAAATACAACGAAGAAGTGGAAGTATTAAAAGTCAAATCTTCGGCAATAAAAGATAATATAGCAAGTGTTACAACTTCTAAAGAGACACTTTCCGAAAAGTTGATTTCTGTTAAACTTGATTTCAGCGAAGTTAAAAAGGACATTGAAAGAATTAACGAAATTAACCGCCTTTCCAATGAACGTATTACTGAAAATCAACTTGCCATTGTGAGAAAACAGGAAAACATCGAGGAAATTAAAGACAGTATTGACGGTTTGTACGAGGATATTGAATTTAAAAACAACCAGATTGCTGACATTGAAGCGGATATTACTAATATGCGTAAAACCATTTCCGAAAAAGAGGCAGACAGAAAGAAACAACAGGATTTGGTACTTAGTTTACAGGAAGAGCAGAAAAAGTTGCACGAAAATCAACTTACTGTTCAGCAGGAGCAGGTACGCCTTGAAAACAGAAAAGAAAAGTCCGAAACAGAACTTGAAAACATTGTTAACAGACTGTGGGATGAGTACGAATTAAGTCTTATTACTGCTGCAGAGTTAAAGACGGACATCGGACCTATAACCGAGGCGCAAAAACAAATCAGCAGTTTTAAAGGACAGATTAAAGCCCTTGGAAACATAAATGTTGATTCAATTGAGGAGTACAAAACAGTTTCTGAAAGATACGAATTTTTGACTTCTCAAAGAGATGATCTTGAAAAGGCAAAGGCAGATTTAGAGTCGGTTATATCTGAAATGCTTGTTATTATGCGTCAGCAGTTTGATACAAAATTTGCAGAAATCAGCGGACACTTCTCTAATATATTTGTGGAATTGTTCGGTGGTGGTAAAGGCTCTATCAAACTTACTGACCCCAACAACGTTTTGGAAAGCGGTATTGAGATTAACGTTAACCCACCGGGTAAATCCATTAAAAGTACAATGCAGTTGTCAGGCGGTGAACAGGCTCTTGTTTCTATTGCCTTACTGTTTGCCATACTTAAAGTACGTCCGTCACCTTTCTGTATTTTAGACGAAATTGAAGCAGCACTTGACGATGCCAACGTTTACAGATTTGCCGAGTTTTTAAATAAAAACATTGGCAAAACCCAGTATATCGTTGTTACTCACAGAAGAGGTACTATGGAATCTGCAAACATTTTATATGGTGTTACTATGCAGGAAAAAGGCGTAACAAAACTTATTTCAATTAACATTGACCAGGTAGTTAATGCAAATTAAAGGAGA
>CALDNB010000175.1 GCA_937914775.1 uncultured Clostridia bacterium | reverse complement strand
TTCATAAAGGCCAGGCCCGATTCAGACCTAGCCTTTTGATTATCCTTTTAAAATATATTATGAAAGCTCCTATAGATGGAATATCTAACATCGCTTATAATAATATTGCATTATGTCAAACTCCTTTTGATGTTAATTCTGATACAATAAATTGTTCTTTGCAAGATAATTTAACAATTAGATTAACTGATTTATCTTTTTGTCTATGCCACAGATTATATTATCCTGAATTAGAAATTGGTAAATTTAATTCTAATGAAACTTTATTTACCCTTATGATGAACTACATTGCAATACAGATTGTTGCATATTTTACTTTGGAATGGTCTGTTCCAAAAGGCTCAGGAACTCCAAGAACTCTTGAGTTCGGTCAGTTACCTGCAATTTTTGGACAAAAGTATTTGTTTAACATTATCTTAGTTGTGATTATTACAATTTTAATGTATGTGTATTTAAAATACAGTAAACAGGGTTATGAAATTGCAGTAGTTGGTGAAAGTGAAAAAACTGCTAAATATGTTGGTATTAATGTTAAAAAAGTAATTTTAAGAACAATGGCAATTTCAGGTGCTTTGTGCGGTATTGCTGGTTTTTTACTTGTTGCAGGTACAGACCACTCTTTAAAGAGTGATACTTCTGGCGGAAGGGGCTTTACCGCCATTATGGTATCGTGGCTTGCAAAGTTTAACCCTGTTTTTATGGTGCTGACATCACTGTTAATTGTCTTTCTTGAAAAGGGCGCTTCAAAGATTTCAGAGGTTTACAGACTTAACTCGTCATTTTCTGATATTATAACAGGTATAATTATTTTCTTTATAATCGGTTGTGAATTTTTCATCAACTACAAAATTAAAGTAAACAACAGTAAGGAGGATGTAAAATGATTGCTACAATAATTCAACGTGCAGTTATGCAGGGAACTCCTTTGCTGTTTGGTTCAACAGGTGAAATTTTAACTGAAAAATCAGGTCACTTAAATCTTGGTATTCCCGGTATTATGTATGTGGGTGCTATAAGCGGTGTTGCAGGTGCGTTCCTTTACGAACAGGCAGTTAGTACTGTTAATCCCTGGTTGGCAGTATTAATTCCTCTGGTTTGTTGTATAATCGGCTCTGCTCTTATGGGACTTATATATTGCTTCCTTACTGTAACATTAAGAGCAAACCAGAATGTTACGGGACTTGCACTTACAACTTTTGGTATCGGTATCGGCAACTTTTTCGGTGGCTCACTGATTAAACTTGTTGATACTGACGTTCCGTCAATTTCTTTGTCAACGACAAGTATGATTTTTAAAACTGAACTGCCTTTTGCCGATAAACTTGGTTGGTTTGGTGATATATTTTTGTCTTACGGCTTTTTAGTATATGTTGCTATAATCGTTGCTTTGGTTTCATCTTATATACTTAATAAAACCCGTGTAGGTCTGCATTTAAGAGCAGTTGGTGAAAATCCTGAAACTGCTGATGCTGCAGGTATTAACGTGACAAAATACAAGTATTTGGCAACCTGTATAGGAAGTGCCATTGCAGGTCTTGGCGGACTTTACTATGTAATGGATTATGCTAACGGTGTATGGTCTAATAATGGCTTTGGTGACAGAGGATGGCTTGCAATCGCATTGGTTATATTCTCAATGTGGAAACCTGCTATCAGTATATTCGGCTCAATTCTTTTCGGTTTTCTTTATGTAATCCCGACTTACATTCCGAATATTACAGTAAGCACAAAGAAACTTTTTGAAATGTTGCCTTATGTTGTAACTATAATTGTTCTTGTAATTACAAGTATCAGAAATAAAAAGGAAAATCAACCACCCGCATCTTTAGGACTTCATTATTTCAGAGAAGAACGATAAATAAATCCCGTAATACACAAAGTATTACGGGATTGTTTTTATTTATATATCGGCTCACAAGTTAAGTTTATGCCAAGCCTTTTAAATACTTTCGCATCGACAGGAGATAAAATAACGGAAGAATGAACTTCCAGGCAACGAAGTTTAGAAAGTTGCTGCATTGCAAGTTCAGCATTTTTATCAGTTGCAGCACATATTGATAAAGCGATTAAAACTTCGTCAGTATGAAGTCTTGGGTTTTTATTGCCAAAATGTTTTGTTTTTAGTTTTTGTATAGGTTCAATTACACTTGGTGAAATTAAGTGTACACTGTCATCAAGTCCTGCAAGAACTTTTAAAGCATTCAGAAGCAATGCGGCAGAAGCACCTAACAGAGAAGAAGTTTTTCCTGTTATAATAGTTCCGTCGCTTAACTCCATCGCAGTTGCAGGGGCATCAGT
>CALDNB010000174.1 GCA_937914775.1 uncultured Clostridia bacterium | reverse complement strand
CATTGTGTTAACGTAAAGCTTCATAAGCCATGCATTGTATATGTCAAAACGAGAGAGCACCTCGTCATAGTCAAGCTTTTCAACATCCATAACAGGCATCTGAGGACCAATGTGCATACCGCTGGTTGTGTCGTAACCGCCGTTGATGGCAATGAGAAGAAGCTTTGCAAGGTTGCATCTTGCACCGAAGAACTGCATCTGCTTGCCTACCTTCATTGCGGAAACACAGCAGGCAATAGCGTAATCGTCGCCGTGTGTGAAGCGCATCAAATCATCATTTTCATACTGAATAGAAGAAGTCTCTATTGAAAGCTTAGCGCAAAAACGCTTGAAATTCTCCGGAAGTCTTGTGGACCACAATACAGTCAGATTGGGCTCCGGGGCAGCGCCGAGATTTTCTAAAGTATGAAGATATCTGTAAGACATCTTTGTAACCATGTGGCGTCCGTCAATAGCCATACCGCCAATTGACTCTGTTACCCACTGAGGGTCCCCTGAGAACAAAGCGTTATATTCAGGTGTACGGGCAAACTTAATCATACGAAGTTTCATAATGAAGTGGTCAACCATTTCCTGAATTTCAGACTCCGTATATACGCCCCTTTCCAAGTCACGCTTTGAATAAATATCTAAAAACGTTGAAGTTCTGCCCAAAGACATTGCAGCACCGTTTTGTTCTTTAACTGCTGCAAGATAGCCGAAATAAAGCCACTGAATAGCCTCTTTAGTATCTTTTGCAGGTTTTGAAATATCAAAGCCGTAAGACATTGCCATTTCTTTAAGGCTTTTTAGTGCTCTTATTTGTTCTGACAATTCTTCTCTTATTCTTATCACATCAGAATACATTGCACTTCTGGTTGTTACTTTCTGCTCTTCCTTGTCCTCAATAAGTCTGTCAACACCGTAAAGAGCAACACGTCTGTAGTCCCCTATAATTCTGCCTCTGCCGTAAGCATCGGGCAAACCTGTTATAATATGACTTGAACGACATGCTCTCATTTCGGGAGTATAAGCATCAAAAACACCTGCATTATGGGTTTTTCTGTGTGTAGTGAAAAACTCTTTGATTTCAGGGTCTATAGTATAGCCGTTATCAGCACAGGCTTTTTCCGCCATACGGATACCGCCGTAAGGCATCAGCGCTCTTTTTAAAGGCTTGTCCGTCTGAAAACCCACAATCTTTTCTTTTTCTTTATCCAAATACGCGGGGCCGTGTGAGGTAATTGTAGATATAACTTTAGTGTCCATATCCAGAACTCCACCCGCTTTACGTTCCTGCTCAAACAAATCCAAAACCTGTTCCCAAAGGGCAACAGTATTTTTGGTAGGCTCTTCAAGAAAACTCTCGTCGCCGTCGTACGGAGTAAAATTATGTTTGATGAAACTTCTTACGCTGATTTCAGTAGCCCAGGTACCATTTTTAAAGCCATCCCACTGTTCAAAGTTATATTTCATAATTCATTTCTCCCTTTTAATTGTTCCATCATTTATATTCTATCACAAAACAAGAATTCTATCAAGTAAAAACTTGACAATTAATATTATTTTATATACAATTACAATTTGGAGGTTGATTATATGCTTATTATTGTACGTCACGGACAAAGCGAGGCAAATTTAACCCACAGTTTTGCAGGTCACTGGGACATAAACCTCACCGAACTTGGCGAAAAACAAGCGCAATTAAGTGCCGATTACGTTTACAAAAATCATAAAATTGATAAAATTTATGCAAGTGATTTAAAAAGGGCTTATAATACCGCAAAAGCACTTGCTGACATTACAGGTCTTACTGTTATTCCGTCACAAGAACTTCGTGAAATTTCTGCAGGTGAATGGGAAGAACAACTGTTTTCCGACCTTGCAACAGAATATCACGAAGACTTTTATGTGTGGCTGAACGACATCGACAATTGCCGTGCAACAAAGGGCGAAAGCGTAGCAGAACTGAAAGCCAGAGTAGTAAAAGAAATCACAAAAATTGCAAAAGAAAATGTTGGCAAAACAGTTTATGTTGCTACTCACGCCACACCAATCAGAGCACTTATGTCACATATTACAGGACAAAAAATGAGTGAAATCGACTGGGTATCAAACGCCTCTTTAACCTACGTTGACTATAAAGACGGAAAACTTACAATAGAAAAATCAGGTTTTGACCAACACTTAAAAGAATTAAAAACAGAACTGCCTAAAGGGGTATAACCCTTTAGGCAGTATTATTATCTGTTCAAAATTAATTTAGTAAGTTCAACAGGTTCTACAATTTTTCCGTCTTTATATACTCTCATATTACCTGATGCGATTTCGTCTATTAAAATTACTTCGTCATTATTATATCCGAATTCAAATTTAATATCCCACAAATCAAGACCGATAGTTTTTAAATCGTCTGCAACAATTTTTGTGATTTTAAGTGTCTGCTCTTTCATACTTGCGAACATTTCTTCACTCATAACTCCAAGGGCTGCAAGACCTTCGCTTGTAACTAACGGGTCGCCTTTTGCGTCGTTTTTAAAAGTACATTCTACATAACCGCCCGGAAGTGGTGTGCCGTCTTCTATATATTCACCGTAACGGCGGATAAAACTTCCTGTTGCAACAAGTCTGCAGATAACTTCAAGACCGTGTCCGAAAACTTTGCCGGGAAGCACTTCCATAGTAGCCTCGTCAATATTTGCGCTTACATAATGAGTCTTTATTCCTGCTTCTTTCAATAAATCAAAATAGTAAACTGATGTTCTTAAGTTTGCTTTACCTATGCCCTCGATTTTTAAACCTACTGAGTTTTCGCCGGGGTCAAAAACACCGTCTTTACCTGTGCAGTCGTCTTTAAATTTAAGCATCACATTGCCGTTGTCAAGACTGTAAACATCTTTAGTTTTTCCTTCGTAAACTTTTTTCATACTTTTGCCTCCCATAAATAAATACATTAACAGACATATTTTAACATATTTTAACGGATTATTCAATAGTTATAAAAAATTTTTTATACTCCTCTGAAGCCTCGTCCGATAATTTCGCTGGTAGTGGTAATTATAACAAAAGAGCCGGGGTCGATTTGTTTGATTTTTTTACGGAGAGAAATGGCCTCAAAGCGTTTGCAAACAGTATGTATCATATATTTTTTATTGTTAGTGTAACAACCCTCTGCATCGGTAACAGTCGCCCCGTGATGCAAAGTTTTCATTATAAATTCAGAAACCTCTTCTTTTTTGTCGGTAATTGCAATAAAGTATTTGCAACTGTTTATGGTATCTATTATTTCGTCAACTAAAAAGGCTTTGGCAAAAAGTCCCAGAAGTGA
>CALDNB010000173.1 GCA_937914775.1 uncultured Clostridia bacterium | reverse complement strand
CCTTCAGGTGTAGAAATGTGTATGCCTGGTGATAACGTTTCAATCGACGTTGAACTTATCACACCTATCGCTATTGAAGAAGGTCTTCGTTTCGCTATCCGTGAAGGTGGCAGAACTGTTGGTTCAGGCGTTGTATCTGCAATCAATGCGTAATTACTAATTAATTAAAAATACCCTCTTATGAGGGTATTTTTTTATTGCATATTTATATTTGTTGTGATAGAATGAAATTAGATAATGTTAATGTAGTTTAGTTGACAGTAATTTATTAGATGTGTAAAAAGACGCAAAGCATAATGGTCAAAAAAGTAAAGGAGGCAAAATTATGAAAAGAATAATTGCGATGTTTTTGGTGTGCTTGATGTTAATGCCCGTTGTTTGTGTTAGCGCAGACAGCACTCCGTCTCTTGATTTTTTAAAGAACAGTGCTTCCGTTCGTAATGTGGAGGAAACAGGCACAGTAAGTTTCAAACTGAATGAGCCCTTTGGACTTCTGGAATTACTTGTAAAGGAAGAGTTCGCACCGGAAGTGTCTAACTATGTAGATATTGTTGCACTTTTTGAAAGTTTGTTTGATTCAACCATACAGGTAAGCGCAAAGACAGAACTGTCCGATGACGGAATGAAGGGTTTAACAGAAGCACACATCAAATCTGATATAGTACTAAAGGCAAATGATAATCTGGAAGGCGATGTTAAAACAAACTATTCAGTCTGGATGGATTATGATTTTTCCAATGAAGAAAAGCCTTATTTTGATATGATAATGGCACAACCTTTTGCGGCAAAATACATAACTTTTAACGGCGATTTACTTTCGCAAGAGGGTGTAGATATAGCCGCGCTTATTGCGGAATTATACAAAACGGCATTAGATAAAGATAATATTGCAAAACTTAATGACGATGCCATAGAATCTGTTAAAAAGAATGCTATAGTTACAGGTAATTCAAGAAGAGTAAAAATAGTGTTTGACGATATCGGTCTAAAAATGTACATAGCAGATGTAATGATTTCTGCTTTGAACCAGGCTGATGCAAGTTTGTTGGAAAGCATCGACTTAGATGAAATTAAACAGGCGTTGGCAACTGTACCTGTATTTGGTAACGAAGCAATGGTTATGGAATGCACATTAGACACAAAAGGCAGAATAGAAAAAGAAAAAGCCATCTTAAATGTGGATTTCAATATTTATGATTTAATGACAGCCCTGGGAGAACAGCCTGACGAAGAAAGCGGACTTACAAGAGAGAACTGCAAACTCAATTTTACAGCAGAGGCACAGTCGGAATATAATTACAACTTTGTAAAAGTAGAAAAACCTGTTCTTACTGAAGAAAACAGTATAGATATTTTACAGTACGGCGACCCGAACTATTATGACCAGCCGGAAGATAATTATGTGGAGCCTGAAACATATTACTCACCCTGGGTATATGCAGATATTGACAATAACTGTTTTGCAGGGAACGATGCCAAATACGTTAAATTAAGAAGTTTCTTTGAGGGTATCGGTTATTCGGTTTTATATGACAACGGAACAATAAAAGTAGAAACAGACAGTGCGGACGCAAAACACAAGACACTATCATTTGTTGTTAATTCGGATACTGTTAATGCAGACAACAACAATGTAAAAATGGTTGCACCCGTATTTGAAAAAGACGGCGCATCTTATATTTCTGTTGCCGACTGCGAAGAACTTACTTATCTAAAAAAAGAATCTTTGTATTACCATTATGAAAGCAGAAATGGTTACATTGAATTTTACGATTACAGTTACTTTAACGAAGAGTGGTAATATAACATAAAAACCGGGTGTCCCGGTTTTTATGTTTTTGAAAAGAGGAGTTAAATGGCAGAAATAATTAAAATTATGGAAATAATCGGAACCGTTGCATTCGCCCTTTCGGGGGCGTTAGTGTCAATCAGTTCGGGGCTTGATGTATTTGGTGTCATATTTTTAGCGTGTATTACCGCCTTTGGCGGAGGAATGTTAAGAGACGTATTTTTAGGAATAAACATACCCACGATTTTTTGCAACTTTCCCATTTTTGCTCTTGCAATAGCGGTAGCCCTCTTTGCTTTTGTTATTGCATATATATACAAAGAAAAATTTAATACTTTTAAGGTAAAGATTGAAGCCGTCAACAATATTTTTGATGCCATAGGCCTTGCCGCTTTTGTTGTAATTGGCTGTGAAACGGCTTGTTCATACGGTTATTTAAGCAACGGCTTCTTTGTTGTTTTTTCAGGTATGATAACGGGTGTGGGCGGAGGTATGCTAAGAGATGTACTGATAGACACAACTCCGTATATTTTTAAAAAACACGTTTACGCTGTGGCGGCAATTATCGGGGGAGTTTTATATTTTATTTTAAGAAGTTATACAAAAAACGTACAGTTGGCATCTCTTTTATCTGTAATATTTGTGTTTGTAATACGAATGTTGGCAACAAAGTATCGGTGGAGTTTGCCGAAAGTGCAAATCAGTAGGACAGGTGATTTAAATGAGAAAACATAATAAAGTATTAATTCTTTGTGCAATTCTGATTTTTGGGATTTTTACCTCGGTATGCGCATCCGATTACGAAGCAGACGTTGTAGTAAGTCTTACAATAGACAATCCCATAATGTGTGTTAATGGTGAAGAAGCGGAAATAGACGCGGGAAGAGGTACAAAACCAATAGTGACAAAGGGCAGAACGCTGGTGCCCATAAGAGCAATTATAGAGGCGTTTAACGGAACTGTTGGCTGGGACGAAAATACACAGACTGCAACACTTACTGTTAAAGATGACACAGTAAAACTTGTTATTAACAGTAAAACCGCTTATCTTAACGGAGAAAGCAAAACCCTTGATGTTGCACCTGTTATTATAAACGAAAGAACAATGCTGCCCATAAGATTTGTGGCGGAGAGTTTTAATCTTGGTGTTGCCTGGGAACAGGAAAGCGAAACAGTTTTCATTGTAAGAAACGGTTTAGACCAGAAGGAATATAACGAACTTATAAAAGTATTGCCTGTATATAATGGTCAGGCGTACGCAAAAATTAACAACAACATACCATTTTTTGAAGATTATGAAATCATAAACGGCTCTTTTGAATATTACAGCGACCTTGACCCCCTTGGAAGATGCAACGTGGCTTTTGCTTCTGTTTCAACTGATATTATGCCTACAGGGGAAAGAGAAAGTATAAGTTCTGTAACGCCTACAGGGTGGCACAATAAGGCTTATGACATAGTAGATGGCGGGTATCTTTATAACAGATGTCATTTAATAGGCTATCAACTTACGGGTGAAAATGCCAACGAGAGAAATCTCATAACAGGTACAAGGTATTTAAATATAAACGGAATGTTGCCCTTTGAAAATATGATAGACGATTACATAGAACAAACGGGGAATCAGGTTATGTACAGAGTAACTCCCGTGTTTAAAGATAACAACCTTGTGGCAGACGGTGTGCTTATGGAGGCATATTCCGTTGAAGACAAGGGTGAGGGCATTTCATTTTGTGTTTACTGCTATAATGTCCAGCCCGATATAACAATAGATTATTTAACAGGTTACAGCAGTTTGTCGGGAGAAGAACAGATTAAAGAAAATGATAATGAAACTGTATATCGTACACCAACAGGTAAAAAATATCATTTTGATACTTCGTGCGGAGGAAAGAACAGTTTTGAAACCACATTGGAAAAAGCAGTTTCCGACGGTCTGACTCCCTGCTCGAAATGTGCAAAATAAAAGGCAACTATATAGTTGCCTTTTTTATATAATGTTCAAATGTTCGAGGAGAATTTTTGTGCCTATAAGTATAAGGATTATGCCCCCTGCTATTTGCGCTTTACGTTGCCATCTGCTTCCGAAAATACTGCCTATTTTTACACCTGCAGCAGAAAGGACAAAAGTAGTTACGCCGATTATTGAAACGGCGCTCCATATATTTACGTTTCCTGCCATGGCAAGGGATATACCAACTGCCAAAGCATCAATTGATGTTGCTACTGCCATAGCAAACATTGTTTTTATAGAAAAGTCTGCATTTTTTTCGTTGCAACAGTCACATTCACTTGAAAATGCTTCTTTTAACATATTTATACCTATTATTAAAAGCAGAACGAATGCAACCCAGTGGTCAACTGCTTCAATTGTCTTTGCAAACAGGTTTCCAAGATAAAAACCTATAAAGGGCATCAGCGCCTGAAAACCGCCAAACCATATTCCGCATTTAATACTGTTATTAAGTCCTGCATTATTT
>CALDNB010000172.1 GCA_937914775.1 uncultured Clostridia bacterium | reverse complement strand
ATAGTAAAATTACTGCTGATAAATGGTATGAAATTGAAGGTATATTAGAAAAAGGCAAAGATAAAAAAAGATACGATATAATGTATATAAAAGTCAAATTTCTCCTGTTAAAAAGTCTTTTTCCGCACCTGTAACGGTAACAGAAACAATTTCTCCGAATAAATTCTCCCCTTTTGCCCTGACTTTTATATATGAATCGGTGAATCCCTCAAATATTCCGTCTTTCTCCGTTTCAAACAGTACTTCAACTGTTTGTCCTATAAAACCCTCAAGTTTACAACGTGTTAATTGTTCGCCTGTTTTTGTCATAATTTCAGCACGTTTTGTTTTGGTTTCATTGTCCACGTGATTGTCCATTTTTTCTGCAGCGGTACCTTTTCGCACGGAATATGGGAAAACGTGAATACTGCCAAAACCTGCTTTTTTGACAGTTTGGATACTTTCGTTAAATTCTTCCTCTGTTTCACCTGCAAAGCCCACCATAACGTCCGTGGTGAAATTAACATCAGGACAAACCTCTCTTATTTTTTCAAGATATGAAAGGTAGTGCTCACTGGTGTAGTGCCTGTTCATTCTTTTTAATGTTTCGTTGCACCCGCTTTGCAAAGAAATATGAAAATGTTTGCAAAGTTTAGGCTGGTTTTTAACCGTTTTTAAAAACTTTTCAGTAAATACGTTTGGCTCTAAAGAACCTAATCGTACTCTTTTAACTCCGTCAATTTCACATACTTTTTCTATAACGTCCCCTAACTTAAGACCATCGTAATTGTAACAGGCAAGATTTATTCCAACAAAGACAAATTCCTTGTACCCTTTTTTTGTCAGCATAGTTACTTCTTTTATAATTTCATCAATTCCTCTTGAACGAAGGGGGCCTCTTGCGTAAGGAATAATACAGTACGAGCAAAAATTTCTGCACCCGTCCTGAATTTTAATAACCGCCCTTGTCCTTGACTGGCTTTCAGAAGGCATTTCCTCAAAAACTGCAGGAATTTCATCATATACGCAGTTCATTTTTTTGCCTTTATAGTTTTCAACATATTTTACTATGTCTTTTCTGCCGTAAGTTCCAACTATAATGTCCGCCTCGGGCATTTCCTCTGCCTGTTTTTGGGATACTTGTGAAAAACAACCTGCCACTACTACTATTGAATTTGGGTTTTTGTGTTTTGCACGTCTTATCATCTGTCGTGATTTTCTGTCACTCATAGCAGTTACGGTACAAGTATTTATTACAAAAACATCAGCATCGTCTTTGCCCGTAACAGTGTAACCTGCACCGATAAAAAGTTTTTTCATTGCTTCAGTTTCGTACATATTAACTTTGCAACCCAAAGTATAAAAATTAACTGTTTTCATTACTTACTCTCCTGTGTATCAGTTGAAACTCTTAATCCACGTTACCAAAGAATTGTGGTAAACATTTTCCATAACATCTTTTTTCATATGTTCCGTAACAGTACCGTTTCGGCTCATTCTCTCAAGTATTGCTTTCTGAAGTTCCTCCACCGTCATTTCTTCATACGTCTTGTTTTGTTTTTCTTCCTTTGGAGGTACAGGAATTTCCTGCTCATAAACCTCAATTGCGACAGGTTCCACCGTCTTTTCTTCCGAACATACAGGAAGCCATATCTCTCCCGAGTTCGCCTTTACATTTACGGATATATGTCCGTCTTTTACAAGCACTTTTTCTCCTGTTATTCCGCCCACATACTCCATGGTGTTCTGCGCAGGAATATTCATCATACAATCACTGTCACTGTTGTTGACAGCCACAAGAACGCATTGACCGTTAAATTCCCTTGAAAAAGCGTACTGACAGTTTGTAAGTACCAGTTCTTTATATGTTCCGTAAGACAATGCTTTGGTATCTTTTCGTATTTCTCCCAACCTTGAAATCAGTTTAGTCAGGTTGTTGTCTTTTACCGACTCAATATATTGTTCATAAGAAATAAAAGGTCTTAAAGAATCATCTGAGCCATATTGCTTTTGCCCCTCAATACCAAATTCCGAGCCGTAATAAACAGACGGAACACCCGGCAGAGTATAAAGCAAAATATGAACAGGAACAAAATGGCTCTTTTTATTAAGTTTAGTGTAAATACGCTCAACATCGTGATTATCTGTAAAATTGTATAACTTAAGCCCATCAGGACGGTTTCCGCCCATTTCATACAAACGCTTTACAGTGTGTGCAATCTCAAAATAGTTGTGGTCATTATGACCTGAATATAATGCCTTGTGTAAATGGTAATTGGTAACACAGTGCAAAGTATCACCGTTTACCCACCTGATATAATCTCCGTGAATAACTTCGCCCATAAGCCAGAAGTCAGGTTTCACTTCGTTTGCAACCATTCGTAACATCTGCATATAACTAAAATCCAGGACATCTGCGGCATCAAGTCGGATTCCGTCAATATCAAACTCTTTTACCCAAAAACGAATTACGTCACATATATACTCCCTGACCTCACCGTTTTGCTGATTTAATTTTGCAAGTAAATCATACCCACCCCAGTTATCATAAGAAAAACCGTCATTATATACGTTGTTGCCATAGAAATTCACGTTGCAATACCAGTCTTTGTATCTTGACATTTCTCTGTTTTGCCTGATGTCTTTAAAGGCAAAGAAATCACGCCCCGTGTGATTGAATACGCCGTCTAAAACAACCCGTATTCCGTGTTTGTGACATTGTGACACAAACTCTGTCAAGTCATTGTTCGTACCAAGCCTTGAATCTAATTTCTTATAATCCGTGGTTTCGTATCCATGTCCCACAGATTCAAAAAGAGGACCGATATACAGTGCAGTAAAGCCGAGTTTTTTAATCTGCGGAATAAAAGGGATTAAAGTATTCAGCCTGTGCTCCGGTTCACCATAAGCGTTTTTCTCCGGTGCCCCTGTCATTCCCAACGGATATATGTGATAAAATATTGCCTCGTCATACCACGCCATTTATTTTCCTCCATTTTAACTCAGATTTTATATGCCTTTTCAGTTGGAATTGCAAACAAAAACAGAACAAGGACACCTGTATCCAACGATACAAAAGATACAGACAGCACAAGAACGATTATTGCAATAGGCAAAACCGAACTAAGCGACTCTTTAATTGATGGAAAAATTCGTGTCATTTTTTTAACTCCTGTAAAAATTATATTGCTCAGTATGTTTTCTCAGGTATAATACCTGCCTCGTAAAGAAACATCAGAGTCTGTAAATCATATATGGCATCAGAAAGTTTTTTCCCGTTGTCTGTGTCCTTCACAAGAATTCTTTCTCCTGCCTTTTCAACAATGTACTTCTGGGATACCATTTCGCAGTTTTCAAGGACGATTGAATTTATGCTTTCAAAGGGAGAATGTGACGTAATGGCAAGTCCGTAGGAATTATAAATAAGGGTATATCCTGCAATTCCCGTCTGTTTGCGGTATGCGGTTGACATTCCGCCATCTATAAGAATAAGTTTGCCGTTTGCTTTAACAGGACTTTCTCCGTCAGCAAATTTAACAGGAATGTGCCCGTTTATTATGTGTCCGCTTTCGCAGTTTATATCAAATTCAGTCATTATTTTGTTGCATATTTCCTCATCGTTCCACAAGTGAAAATAGGGTTGTTTTTCTTCTTTGTGAGTTTCCTTGTCATCAATATACATTCTCTCGAAAGTAGCCATATTCTTCTTTCCGAAAAGAGGCGAGGACGGCGAACACCACAAAAACCATGCAAAATCTGCAGTTTCTTCTGTCTTTTTCTTGTACGCCTCACGTAACTTCTTGTCACAAAAATCAAGATAATTCTTTCCGTGATAAGTTTTATTCTTATATTTAAAAACTGAAAAATCACCATTTTCTTCTAAAGGAATACATCCGTGGTATAAAAGATTTCCGTTATAACGAAGATAAACGCTTCCTTTTGAAAACATAAAATTAAGATGTTTTCTGATTTTTTCGCTGGTTGTAAAACTGTGTCGCAGTCCATCTATAACGTCTTTCTCTTCGGTTGTAAGTTTAAAGGGATCATTTTTATTAATGGTAGGAAACTGGTCTGTATTAAGTCTGTAACCCTGCCACATCATATTGTCAAAATCTATTTTATCAAGTCTGGTTTTATCAGTCATTAAGAATTCTTTTCTGGACTGCATAATACTGTCCTCAAGTTTAAATCTTATTACCGAAATTGCCTTATACATTTTTTCAATACTGTTTTTACCCGAATAGTTTTTGTTGGCAAAATTTTCGAGATGGCGCAGACTGATGCCGTATCCCTCTTCTAAAAACACAGTATTTTCATATTTAAGACTGTTTGCAAGGACTACGCTTATGCAAACAGATGAGCCCATCATTGCACCCATCCATACAACATCGTGATTACCCCACTGCAAGTCTATATCTTTAACTTCAAGTAACGTATCAAGTACAATGTCAGGTCTTGGTCCTCTGTCAAAAACATCTCCCACTATATGCAGATGGTCAACGGAAAGTTTTCTTATAACCCCTGCTATTTCCTCTATAAAATCATCAGCACAGTCAAGATTTATAATTGTTTCAACAATTGTATTGTAATAGTTTTCTTTATTAATATTTTTCGAATCACAGTTTAAAAGTTCATCGATTATGTAAGCATATTTTTTCGGAAGTGCTTTTCTTACTTTTGAACGGGTGTACTTGGCACAGGCAACTTTACATATTTCAATAAGCCTTAAAAGGTTTTCTTCCGTCCACTTTCTGTCCCCCGAATAGTTTTTAAGTATCCTTTCGGGATAGTATATAAGGTTTGCAAGTTTAATCTGCTCACGAGAAGACAGTACACCATCAAACACGTCATGGATTTTGGCTCTTATAACTCCAGATGCAGTACGCATAACGTGAGTAAAATGTTCGTGTTCTCCGTGAATGTCGCTTATAAAATGCTCTGTGCCTTTAGGTAGGCTAAGTATTGCCTGAAGATTTATAATTTCAGACACCACATCTTTTTTAGTAGGCCATTTTTCAGCAAGTAATCTGTAATATTTTGTTTCGTCTAAAATACTCATATTGTCTCCTTTAAAGTAACAAACACCAATTCAGGTCTGTTAAATATTCGTGGTAATTTTGTGTTTTCCTTAGATAATCCCCGACTTACAATCAGTTTACTGTCGCCAAAATCATACATACCACCTGCTAATTTTGGAAAGAAGCCCTGATTTGGTGCAAAAAATCCGTTTAATAAAACCGGTATCCGAAACTGACCGCCGTGAGCGTGTCCCGATAAAACCAAATCAAAGTCGTGAGCAAAATATTCTTCCGCATTTTCAGGTCTGTGAGCAAGTAAAATATTGTAATTTTCACTATCGATATTTTTCGCAACTGTCTCCAGTTGATTATCATAAACCGTATCCCCTGCTTCGGGGTCGTCAACGCCACTTATAACAATATTATTACCGTTAACGGTCAGATAGTCACAATCCCCTCTTAAAACATTAACGCCCACACTTTTCAGATAATCGAAATAGTGATCCATTTCACCACTCCACCATTCGTGATTACCGCTGACATAGTACGTCTTATATTTTTTGGTAATACTTTCAATAAAGATATGACTGTTATTATTCACATAATAATCATCAAAAATATCTCCGCCTAAAAGCACAGCATCAGGATTGTAGTTTTCTATGGCATTAATCAGTTTCGCCTGATTTTCTCCGTACAAACAACTATGCAAATCAGTAACAAGGGCTAATTTAACGTCACCTGAAATTTTGTCGTCGTTAAGATTGTAATCTACGATTTTAAGTCTGTTGTCAAAAGTAAAAAATATAATTATAATTATTGATAAAATTATCGGCAACTTTTTCATTGTATAACCCTTTCTGTGTTTGTTATTACATTTTACCATAAAATCTCCAATTACACAATAAAAAAATACCGCAGATTATATCTGCGGTATTTTTCAAAACGAAGCTTCTGCTGTTTTTATCAGTTCCATAACAGAATCTGCCACTTCCACGGTACCTGCCAAAAGACATGCATTTTTTGCAATTTGTTCCTTTTCTCCGGGATAAAAGATGCCATCTGCACCTTCTGCTTTTTCCGAACTCTTAATTTCATCAATAATGCTTTCTGTGCGTTTGATATATTCATTAACATTGCACATTTTCGCAATATCCAATGCCATAATGAAATGTCCCACATTGCCTGAGGTGCCGGGGATGCTATTCCATGCATGTACATTTTGAGTTACTGCCGCACCGGATAACACTGCCGCAAAAGTTTCTACCATCAGTGCAAGGCCGTACCCTTTATAACCGCCAAAAGGAAGCAATACACCTCCTGCCATATAGTCAGATGGATTGTTTGAGGGACGACCCTTAGCGTCCAGCATCCAGCCGTTTGGCACCTGCTTTCCCTCCTGCTCCATTTGAATAATTTTCATATCAGAACCCATACTCATAGCAACGTCATATAAGATTTTATCATATTTTCCCGCAGGTACCGCATAAGCAAAGGGATTGTTTCCGATGGTTTTTTCACGACTGCCGGTTGCTGCCACCAAAACATCACCGTTACTCATAACCATACCCAACATACCCGCATCAGCACATTTTGCTGCATAATACCCCGCAGGACCTAAATGGTGACTATTATAAACATTAACAATACCAACACCTGTTTCTTTTGCTTTTTGGATAGCAATATCCGCCGCTTTGTTTGCAATAACAATTCCTAATCCGCCCTGACCGTCAACTCTGGCCCAGGACGGCATTTCATTTTCAATACGTAATTCCCCTGCCGGCTTGATACCACCGCTTTTAATGCAATCCACGTATTTTTTAACACGTATATAACCGTGGGTGGTAATACCTTTCATTTGGGCATCAGTAAGCACATCCGCCATTATTACTGCATCCTCATGGGCAAGTCCTGCTTTCTCAAAAATTTTCAGTACTCTGTTATATATTTCTTTTATATTTACAACTGCCATAATTATTCTCTCCTTTATTCTTTTTCTGATTCTAATAGTGTATTGTATCGACGAATGCAACCTGCCAGATGCTTTGGCCACGCCGTATTGTCAATAAAAGTGTTTTCTCCCGTTTGCTTCATTTTAAGATAACGACCTAAAGTATCATTATCTTCAATATGATTGCCTAATACAATATCCACATGTTCTTTTTCAAGACGGGTAATAACCCCGGGATAGTTATTCCTCCATTTTTCAGAAATACCGTAGCGTTCTAAAAACGGTTTTTCCATAGTGTTGGTGCCACTACCACCCATCATGGCTGCCCTGCAAGTTTTTTCTCCGTCAGTCACGTCTAAAAAGTAGGACATTGTTCCGGGAGTATGTCCCGGTGTATGCATGGCACGGATTACTGTGCGTCCTAACTGTATCTCATCCCCATCCTGAAGCAAAACGTCAGGAGTGAACGCCTCATGAAACACATAACCCAATTCATTTGCATACGATTTTGCAAATACAAT
>CALDNB010000171.1 GCA_937914775.1 uncultured Clostridia bacterium | reverse complement strand
ATTGTTGTGTTAGGCGGTGACGGCACGTTGTTGTCTGCCGTTCACAGATTTTCAGATACTAGTGCGGCTTTTTTAGGAATAAACTACGGCAATCTTGGTTTTTTAACAGAAATCGAAAAAGATATGCCTGAACAATTTGTTGAAATTTTAAACGGAAATTACGGAGTTTCTGAACACTTAACAATAGATGTCAGTCTGAACGGAAAAACATATACTGCTTTAAATGATGCAACTTTGCACCGTGACGCAGTGTCAAGTATGATAAAATTCGGTGTAGCAGTAGGTGGAGAACATCTGTATTCCAGTTCTGCAGACGGAATAATAGTTTCCACTCCCACAGGCTCAACGGCGTATTCCTTATCTGCAGGGGGACCTATTGTTGACCCCACAATTGATGCGGTGATTTTGTCGCTTATTTGTCCGCACGACTTAAACAGCCGTTCCGTGATTGTTCCTAAAGAAAAAGAAATCACTCTTACTGTTACAAATGCTCTGGGTAATTCTGCAGTAAATATTGACGGAAGAATTGCCGTTAATGTAAAAAACGGTGATGTAATTACAATTAATGCAGGAAAAAAAGTTAAACTGGTAAGAGCGTCTGACAGTTTCTTCTACAAAAGACTTAAACAAAAATTATTTTAAGAGGTGCAGTAATGTCAAGAAAAGAAAGACAAAGATTAATTATTGAATTAATTGAGAAAAAACCAATTGTAAGGCAGGAGGATATTGCGGAATATATTATAAGTTGCGGTATTCCTGTAACTCAGGCTACAATTTCCCGTGACATTCATAATCTTGGACTTGTAAAACAAAACGTTGATGGGGTTTTACGCTACGTTGCACCTAAAAATATAGTAAGTGTTGAAACAAATCAAAGAATGAGCGATGTTTTGGTTAACAGTATTTTAACTGTTGACAGAGCAAAAAACATAGTTGTAATTAAAACATTAAGCGGTATGGCTCAGGCAGCTGCCGCAGCCCTTGACAGTCTGCACAAATCCGCCGATATAGTAGGAAGTATCGCAGGTGACGATACAATTATGGTAATTATGAGAACAGATGAAGATGCAGAAAATATGGTTAAAAAGTTTGCCAGTCTTAAAAAGTAACGGAGTGTTTTTATGCTTTTGAATTTGCATATCAAAAATGTTGCGGTTATAAAACAACTTAATATTGAATTTAAAGAAGGCTTTTCTGCCCTGACAGGTGAAACAGGTGCGGGAAAGTCTATAATCATTGATGCTCTTAATATGGCTCTTGGTGAACGTATAAATAAAGATATAATAAGACATGGCGAGGACAAGGCCTTAGCAGAGGCAGTTTTTCAGATAGATAATAACGAAACTTACGGTGTTCTGGAGGAACTAGGTATTGACCATGAAGACGGAATGGTTATAGTTTCCCGTGACATAAATCTGGACGGTAAAAGTACCTGCAGAATTAACGGTCGTATTACAACGGCGTCTGCACTTCGTGAACTTGCTAAAACAGTTTTAAATATTCACGGGCAGCACGATAACCAGTACTTGTTAAATCAAAGCAAACATATAATTTTTTTAGACAGTTACAGTAAATTGGAACAGGAACTTTTACAATACAAGGAACTGTTTGAAAAACGAAAAGAAATATTAAAAGAAATCGAAGCAAACAGTATTGATAATGAAGAAAAACAAATGAAAACTGATATGCTTACGTATCAGGTGGACGAACTGGGAAAAGCAAATCTTGTTCCGGGAATGGAAGAAAAACTTGAAACAAGACAGAATTATTTAAGCGAGATTAATAATATTTCAAGCGTTGTGGAAAATGCAAAATACAAATTATCAGAGGCTGACAAAAGTGTTTTTGATATACTGTCAGGAATCTCTTCTGCCTTTGACGGCATTGCTCAGTATGACGAGACATTAAAGGAATTGTCTGAACGATTAAACAGCGTAACCTTAGAGGTGGAGGATATTGCTTATACTGTGGCATCATTTGCCGATGGTATAGTTGAAGATACAGGTGAACTTGATGAAATACAGGGCAAGTTAAGCACGATTTATGAACTGAAAAGAAAATATAATAAAAGTTCGGTTGAAGAACTTATTGAGTACTATTCAAATATAAAACAACAACTCGACAACATAGAGCAAAATGATGAAATAATCAATAAATTAAAAGAAAATCTTAAAGAAACAGAAATGCAACTATCAGACTGTGCAAATATCCTTACTGAAAAAAGAATGAATTGCGCAAAAGTTCTTGAGCAAAGTATATGCAAAGAACTTGAACAACTGGATATGCCTTATTGCAAATTCGTTGTTAACATTACAGATACGGAATTTAACAGTCTTGGTAAAGACAATGTTGAGTTTTTGATTTCTGCAAACGCAGGGGAGGAGCCTAAACCTCTTAGTAAAATTGCATCAGGCGGTGAAATGTCCCGTATTATGCTTGCAATCAAGTCCATTTTGTCCGATGCCGATACCGTAAACACTCTTGTTTTTGATGAAATCGATGCAGGAGTAAGCGGAAGAGCCGCAGACAGAATTGCGGAGAAGTTGTCAAAACTTTCAAATAATAAGCAGGTGCTTTGTATAACACACCTTGCTCAAATTGCAAGTAAAGCAAAAAACCATTATCTCGTTGAGAAAAACGTAACAGATGATAAAACAAATACTACTGTTAAAATCCTTGATGGTAATGACAGGGTATATGAGATAGCACGTATTATGGGCGGCCATAACGTAACAGAAAACACGTTAAATGCTGCACGGGAATTGATAGGAGAATAAAGTGAAACAAGTAGGTATAGTGGTAGAATTAATTGAATATAACGCCAAGGTGCAGTTTAAAAGAGCATCTGCCTGTGGTGAAAACTGTGCAATGTGCGGTGGTTGTGAAAAGACCAACTCCTTTGTTGTGGCTAAAAACAAAATTGCCGCAAATGTTGGCGACACGGTTATTCTTGAAACTGATACAAAAAATGTTCTTACAGCAGCATTCTTAGCGTACATTTTACCTCTTATACTTGGAATTTGCGGTTACGCAATTTTCGGTGCGATTATTGGAATAATTATGTTTTTTATTCCGTTTTTAATATTGTTTTTTATTAATAAAAGACTGGAAGAAAAATATTTACCTGTGATAGTGAGGAGAGTTAAATGAGTACACTTGATATGCGCAGCGGTTCACTGTTGAAAAAAATTATTTTGTTTACCATTCCTGTATTTGTCAGCGGTTTTATTCAGAATCTGTTTAATGCCGCCGATATGATTGTTGTTGGTAATTTTGCAGGAAGCAAATACCTTGCGGCTGTTGGTGCTACAGGGTCTTTATGTAATACATTAATCAACTTTTTTATTGGACTGTCTGTAGGTTGCGGTGTTACTGCATCTCATTTTTTCGGCTCTGATGATGACGAGAAATTATCAAGAGTAATTAATATGTCTTTTTACTCTGCTATAGTTGTAGGTATATTTCTGGCTATAGTAGGTAATATTCTTGCAGAGCCGTTGTTAAAACTGATAAAAACACCAAGCGACATTTTGCCTTATTCCGTAAGATATTTGAAAATCTTCTTTTTGGGTATGCCTGCAAATATGGTGTTTAACTTTATGTATTCAGTAAGCCGTTCTGTAGGGGATACAAAAAGACCCATGATTTATATTACCCTTGCAGGAATTATCAATGTAATATTAAACCTTGTTTTTGTTATTGGCTTAAAAATGAACGTTGACGGTGTTGCTACTGCCACAATAATTTCACAGTACGCATCAGCAACTGCAATTACTTATGCTTTCACAAAAGAACA
>CALDNB010000170.1 GCA_937914775.1 uncultured Clostridia bacterium | reverse complement strand
CGAGCCATCGGCCGTGAGTGCTGAGAAACGTACGTTCGATGCAGTGAATCCTGGACAAGCAACCATAACATGTAGACCCTTCTTCAAGTTCTCCACGCGGATTGTCTCCAAGAATCCTGTCATTGCAAATTTCGATGCTGAATAACCTGTGCGTCCCGGCAAACCATGGATGCCTGCCACCGATGAGATGCCCACGAGCGAGCCCTTTGAGCGCTGCAAGTAGGGGAGTGCAAATTTAGTACAGTATACCGTTCCCCAGAAATTTACGTCCATCAGACGGTGTAGCACGCTCAAATCCAAATCGTCGAACAGAGCACGCATCGAGATTCCTGCATTGCAAATCATTACGTCGATGCCTCCAAAGGTCTCTACGGCAGTATTGATTAATCGCTCGCAATCCTCGACTTTTGTTACATCGGTTGCACTCCATACGGCTTTCCCACCTTTCGATGTAATCTCCTTGCAAATAGCTTCTAGTTTATCGCCTTGACGAGCGCCAAGAACAACCTTAGCTCCCATTAGCGCCGCCTGCCAAGCGGCCTCGCAACCTGCAAGACCTGCGCCTATTACATTTACTGTCATTTGTTATCACATTCCTCGTTGGAACAATACTGTTTTTTCTTACCTCTGAAATTCTTTTCAAACATTAGACTTCCGCATTTTTCACATTTTTTGGCAAGTGGTTTATCCCATGTCATAAAATCGCATTTGGGGTTGTTTTCGCAGCCGTAATACTCTTTTCCTTTTTTGGATTTCTTAACCAGTATTTTGCCGCCGCGTTTGGGGCATGTTGCTCCCGTTTCCTTAATAATCGGTTTTGCATTTCTGCACTCGGGGAAACCGGGACAGGCAAGGAACTTACCGAATCTGCCCATTTTATAAACCATCATACGTCCGCACTTGTCACAGGGCACGTCTGAAACCTCGTCTTTAATTTCAATATTACCTATTTCTTTTTCCGCAAGTTTTAATGTGTCCATAAAGGGACCGTAAAAATCAGATATAATTTTCACCCAGTCAACTGAACCTGTTTCAACATCATCAAGACGTTTTTCCATATTTGCAGTAAAGTCTATGTCAACTATATCGTTAAAATGCTGAACCATAAGGTCAGTTACAACTGTACCCAGTTCTGTGGGGTGAAGTATCTTGCCTTTTCTTGCAACGTAACCTCTTGCAAGAATTGTGCTTATTGTAGGAGTGTAGGTACTTGGTCTTCCTATTCCCTCTTCCTCCATAGTTTTAATAAGAGTAGCCTCTGTAAATCTTGAAGGCGGCTCTGTGAATTTCTGGCTTTCATTCAGTGATACAGGCAACACCTTTTCTCCCACTTCAAGTTCGGGCAGTTTTGTCACCTTTTCTTCTTTTTCGTCAACGCTTTCTATATACACCTTTGTAAATCCTGCAAATTTAATTTTGCTTCCGTTTGCTTTAAACACATAGCCGTTTGCAGTAATATCTACATTTTCGGTATCATAAACTGCGTTTTCCATCTGACTTGCAACAAAGCGTTCCCAGATAAGTTTATAAAGTCTGTACAAATCAGGAGTTACGCTGTCCTTGATTTTTTCAGGAGTAATTGTTACGTCAGAGGGTCTTATTGCCTCGTGGGCATCCTGTGCATTCTTTTTGGTTTTATACACTCTTATTGATTTAGGAGCGTACTGTTCACCATAATTCTGTTTAATAAAGTTTGATGCAGCAACACCTGCTTCAACAGAAATACGAAGAGAGTCTGTTCTCATATAGGTAATAAGACCTACAAGGCCTATTCCTCCTACATTTACACCCTCATACAACTGCTGTGCCGCCTGCATTGTCCTTTTTGAAGTGAAACCAAGTTTTCTGTTGGCCTCCTGTTGCATTGTACTTGTTATAAAGGGCGGAGCAGGATTTTTTGTTTTTGTGCTTTTCTTTATATCTGTTACAACGTAATCTGCACCATCAAGTTTTTTTACAATTTCCTCAACCTGTCCACCGTTTGTAAGTTCTATTTTCCCTTTTTTATCTCCGAAGAATTTGGCGTGGAATTTGTTCTTGCCGTTTTCCTTAGTGAAATCGCTGTCAATAGTCCAGTATTCTTTTGGGATAAACTTTTCAATTTCACGTTCTCTGTCCACAATAAGTCTTGTTGCCACAGACTGAACACGTCCTGCGCTTAATCCCTTTTTAACTTTTTTCCACAAAAGAGGGCTTATTTTGTAACCCACAATTCTGTCTAACACTCTTCGAGCCTGTTGTGCGTCTACAAGATTAGCATCTATTTCACGGGGATTTTTTACTGCATTTTGCACCGCCGTTTTTGTAATTTCATTAAAGGCAATTCTGTAGGTGTTTTTTTTGTCTATGTCAAGAACAGACGCCAAGTGCCATGATATTGCCTCTCCCTCACGGTCAGGGTCAGTTGCAAGGAACACTTTTTTAGCAGACTTCGCCTGTTTTTTAAGTTTAGACATTAAATCGCCTTTGCCTCTTATAGTAATATATTTTGGCTCGAAATTATTCTCCGTGTCAATTCCCAACTGACTTTTGGGCAAGTCTCTTATGTGTCCCATAGATGCTTCTACGGTGTAATTAGAGCCTAAATATTTCTTTATGGTCTTTGCTTTAGCCGGTGACTCAACGATTACCAGATAATTTGCCATAAATTTATCAACCTTTCGTTATTTTAATATATAATATCTCCCTGGCATAGATACTACCAGTTTGCTTATTTCCAACATCATTAAATTCTGTGTGACCACTCCTATAGGTTTGCCGCTTAACTTACATATCTCGTCAATATGAATGGGAGTGTTCTTGTTTAAAAAGTACAGTATCTGTCTTTGCTCCTCCGTTACATTTTCCAATTTGTTACTTTCTGCAACCTTTTGCTCGTCTTTTAATATCTTTTCAAGCATAAGTTCAGGATAAGATGCAGTCAAATCAACTATTATGTCGGCAGGACTTGTAACAATAATACCGCCGTCTTTTATCAGTTCATTAGTTACAAAACTGTTGGGATTGTCAAGATTTCCGGGAATACAGTACACGCTCTTGCCCTGCTCCAGAGCAAGACGTGAAGTAATAAGTGTGCCGCTTCGCTTTGCGCCCTCAACAACCAAAGTTCCAAGGGACATTCCCGACATTATTCTGTTACGGTGAGGAAAGTTATATTTAGTCACTCCGTCATAGGGAGGATACTCAGATATAACACAACCGTTGTTTAGTATTATTTCCATCAAAGGTACGTTTTCGGGAGGATAAACCACGTTGCACCCGTTACCTAGTACCGCAACTGTTTTGCCACCTGCTTTTAAAGCGCCTCTGTGGGCCTGACTGTCAATCCCTCTTGCCATACCGCTTACAACTGTGAGCCCCTCACTTGCAAGTTCGTAACCGAATTTAAATCCCATTCTATTTCCGTAAGTAGTAGGCAGTCTTGAACCTACTATGTTTATAGTAACCAGTTTGTTTAGTTCTCTTACATTTCCCTTTATATATAATACTTTTGGTGGGTTATAAATATTAAGAAGAAGTTTGGGATAATTTTCGTCATAACAACTTATTATTCCTATATCTGTTTTATCACACTGATAAAGAATTTCGTCTGCATGTCTTGTGTCTTTGTCAAGCAGTCCCTGAATTTCCATAGGTGTTAGTTTTGTGCAGTTTAAAAGTTGTTCTTTGTCTGCTTCATACACGGCTTTAAAACTTCCGAAAAACTCATACAATTTACGAAAGTTTTCATATTTAAGGTATCTAATTGTACTAAGCCATATACAATACAGTTTTTCCATAACTTACTCCCAATTCTTTACTGCATACATCGCAATTCCCGCAGCAACTGCTGCGTTTATTGACTCTGCTTTTCCTGACATAGGAATTTTCACAGGCAAGTCGGCATTCTTTTTTACCTGTTCACTAACACCAAAAGCCTCACTTCCCACAACCAGAGCCACATTTCCTTTTGGTTTTTTTACTGTAAAAATATCTACTGCACCGTCAAGCATAGTAACGGCTTTGGTATATCCCTTTAAATCAAGAAACTCTGAAACGTCCAGTTGCACTACGGGCATTCTGAACAATGAACCCATAGTTGAACGGACAGTTTTTCCGTT
>CALDNB010000169.1 GCA_937914775.1 uncultured Clostridia bacterium | reverse complement strand
CATTTGACGACCAGTGCACAGGTGCAAACCCAAGATATCCGCTTATGAGCGAAATAAAGCAGTTATATATAGATGCGTACTACGGTAATTAAGGAGGGGAAAACTATGAAACTAGACACAGTAATAGCAAAAAGAATTAATAAAACAGTATATCGTGACGGCAACCTTGCAATTAAGGTGTTTGAAAAAGAATTTAAAACTTCTGATGTTTTAAACGAGGCATTAAACCTTGCAAGAGTTGCGGAAACAGATTTAAACATTCCTAAACTTCAGGAAGTAACAAAAATTGACGGTAAATGGGCAATAGTAACTGATTTTGTTGAGGGGAAAACTCTTGCTCAACTTATGGAAGAAAACCCCGACAAAACAGACAAATACCTTGAAATGTTTGTTGATTTGCAACTTGAAATTCACAAACACTCTGTTCATCATCTTAATAAACTAAAAGATAAAATGACAAGAAAAATTGCAGAATCAGGTCTTGATGCCACAACAAGATATGAACTAAACACACGGCTTGAGGGTATGCCCAAGCACAAAAAACTTTGTCACGGGGACTTTAATCCCAGTAACGTCATTGTAGGAAATGACGACAAATTATACGTCCTTGACTGGTCACACGTTACACAAGGAAATGCAAGTGCAGACGCCGCAAGAACTTTCCTTTTGTTCTGCCTTGCAGGGAAAGAGGAAGTTGCACTTAAATACCTTGATTTGTTCTGCAAAAAGAGCGACACCGCAAGACAGTATGTTCAGAAATGGTTGCCTATTGTTGCAGCATCACAACTTGTTAAAGGCAATGAAAATGAGAAAGACTTCTTACTTTCCTGGGTTGATGTAGTAGAATATGAATAAAAAAATGGCTGTAAAACCGTTGTTTTACAGCCATTTTGCATTTCCCGTTATCAAAGCGACGTTTTCCAAAGTTACACTTAAAATGCCGCTTTTGATGTCCAGTTCTTTAACATTGCCGTCTTCCGTTTCAACACGGCAGGTACAAGGTTTTACAGAAGTAACAAAAGGAGTATGATTTGCCATTACTGCCAGTTCTCCCTCTGTACCTCTTAATGAAACCTTTACAATTTTACCCTCAAACATATTGCCGTCAGGGGTAGTTATAACAAAATCAAAAGTCTTCATTATACCACCTTTTTAGCCTTTTCTACTGCCTCGTCAATTGTACCTACAAACAAGAAAGCAGACTCAGGCAAATCATCGTGTTTGCCCTCAATGATTTCTTTAAAGCCCCTTATTGTTTCGCTTAACGGAACATAGGTACCCGGAATACCGATAAACTTCTCAGACACATGGAATGGCTGTGACAAAAATCTCTGGATTTTTCTTGCTCTTTGAACAAGGAGTTTATCTTCGTCGGACAATTCGTCCATACCCATAATTGCAATAATGTCCATAAGTTCGTTATAACGTTGCAATATTCTTTGTACCTCACGGGCAACAGTGTAATGTTCTTCACCCAAAATATCTGCAGACAAAATACGGCTTGTAGATTCAAGAGGGTCAACTGCAGGATAAATACCAAGTTCAGCAATCTTACGGCTTAAAACAGTGGTTGCATCAAGATG
>CALDNB010000168.1 GCA_937914775.1 uncultured Clostridia bacterium | reverse complement strand
TATTGCCTCTGCCAACTGATTATCAATACTATATCTTCCGTCTTTAATTGAAACGGTGCAACCGCCTTTTCTGAACGAAACAACAGTAATTGCTTCTCCTGAATAACAACCAAGAGAGAATAAGAATGAGTTTAATTCTTCATCGTCGGTTAATATATCTTTAATTATGTATTCCTGTCCTTCGGACGCTTTTAGTAAATTCATAATATGCACCTGTTTTCTTATTACGTAATATTTTTGAGTTAGATGTGACTAACTCCATTGGTTAGTTTAGCATAACTAAACTGTGATGTCAAGTGTTTTTTTGAAATTTTTTACAGTAAACTCAGGTATTCGTTTACATTTGTATAAAAATATGTTAAGATGAAATAAATTTTATGGAATATGGAGGTGTATTGATTGAAAAACCCATTATGCGTTGCAAGTACTTCGATTATGGTTGCGGCTTTTTGTTCGATTCTTTTTCCAATTAATGTATCTCTTTTAATTTTATCTTCTTTAGTTGTTATTTCATTTGCTGTTATTATTTACGGAATTATAAAACACAACAGGGAATATATTGTTTCCTGCATTATATGCATAGTTTTTTTGGTAGCAGGCGGAATATATTGCGGTATTCATACAACTTACGGAAATTTGATATCAGACATTGAGAATATTGAGATACAAGGTAAAATTGTTGACAACAACGTTGTTCAGGCAAAACTTATAAATGGCGAAAAAACTTTATTCAAAATACGGTTTTATTACTCATACTACGGTGATGAAGATATAACTGTGGGGGACAGAGTAACAATAAGTGGTAAGTTGCAACAGTACAGTGGACCTGCTTTTTACGGGGATTTAAATTACAGTAATTACGCAAAGGCAAAATACATTTATGGTTACATATCTGATTGTGAAATTACAAAAACAGGACATTACACAGATTTATATAAAATTGGCTACAAAATGCGAAAGGCGATTACAGACAACATAGATTTGCATTTTGAAAAAGAGGAGGGTGGCTTATTAAAGGCTTTACTTATAGGTGACAAGTCTGATATTTCTCCAGAACTTAAAACCAGTCTTGCATACAGTGGGTTGTCGCACATTGCAGTAGTGTCAGGTGCACATATAAGCATTTTGCTGTCCCTTATCGGTTTGTGGTTTTCTTTCTTAAAAAAGCACAGTAAAATTTATGTGCCGTTAATTCTTATATTTATGGGCTTGTTATTATGTTTAATTGGCGGTCAGCCCTCTGTTTTACGTGCACTTATTATGGCTGTTTATTCTCTATTGGTGCTTACATTATTTAAGCGCTATGATATGATGACGTCACTTATGTTTTCCGGTGCAGTACTTGTTGTAATTAATCCTTATTTTGCAGTTGATGCGGGATTTTCACTGTCATTTTTTGCGACATTTGCTCTTGTGGCAGGAACAAAAGAAAAGTTTACTTTTTACAGTTTGGGGCTTCTTTTTATAACCCTGATGCCTCTATGCTTTTACTATTTCAACTACGTATCATTTGCAATGTTCTTTACAAGTGTCGTTATTACACCCATAGTGACGTTATTATTGCCTATGG
>CALDNB010000167.1 GCA_937914775.1 uncultured Clostridia bacterium | reverse complement strand
CAACTGCAGACCGTATGATGATTCAGGTGCCTATGTTCCACTGCTTCGGTATGGTCCTTTCGATGACCTCTATGATGACACACGGAGGAACACTTTGCCCTATACCTTATTTCTCTCCCAAATCATCACTTGCCTGTGTAAATGATGAAAAGATTACCTGCTTTAACGGCGTACCTACAATGTTTATTGCAATGTTCGGGCACCCCGATTTTGAAAAGACAGATTTTTCATATATGAGAACAGGTATTATGGCAGGTGCCAACTGCCCTGCAGACCTTATGAGAAGAGCATCTGTGGAAATGAATATGCGTGAAATTATCTCTGTTTACGGACAGACTGAAGCGTCACCGGGCTGTACTATGGGTGAGGTAAACGAAGACTTAGACCACAGAGTTGAAACAGTAGGAAGTGCTTTCCCGGGTGTAGAATGTAAAATTATCGACCCCGAAACAGGCGATGAACTTCCTGATGGTGAAAGCGGTGAATTTGTTGCACGTGGCTTTAACATTATGAAGGGCTATTACAAAATGCCCGAAGCAACTGCTCAGGCAATAGACAAAGACGGCTGGCTTCATTCAGGGGATATCTGTATGAGAACGGAAGACGGTTACTACAAAGTAACAGGACGTCTTAAAGATATGATTATTCGCGGCGGTGAAAACCTTTACCCCCGTGAAATCGAAGAGTTTTATCTTACAAATCCCAAAGTGCGTGACGTTCAGGTAGTTGGCGTTCCCGATGAAAGATACGGTGAGGAATGCTGTGCATGGATTATTCTTCACAAGGGCGAAACTGCAGACGAAAACGAAATGCGTGAATTTGGTAATGCGTCAATTGCAAGACATAAAGTGCCAAGATACTTTATGTTTGTTGATGAGTTCCCGATGAACGCCGCAGGTAAAATACTTAAGTATAAAATGCGTGATATAGCCGCAGAAAAATTAGGACTTAAAAAATAAATGGCGCTTTTGAAAGGCGATGACTCCAATGAAAAAATACAAAATAATAGATGCTCACTGCCATATATACCCTGACAAAATAGCAGAAAAGGCAGCGGAGGCTACCTGTGATTTTTACGAAGGCCTTGGCTCTACTCTTGACGGCACAGTGTCAACCTTGTTAAAAGAGGCAGAGATTGCCGGAATTGACCACTGTATAGTGCAGTCTGTGGCAACGACTCCAAAGCAGGTTTCAAGCATAAATAATTTTATCGCAAACACTGTGGCAGAGGGCGATGGTAAATTCACAGGCTTGGGAACGCTTCATCCCGACAGTGATGATGTGAAAGCAGATATTGACGAAATAATAGGCCTTGGTTTAAAAGGCGTAAAACTTCACCCCGACATACAAGATTTTAAATTAGACGACGTTAGATGTTTAAAAATTTACGAACTTTGCGAGAGAGAAGGTTTGCCACTTTTAATTCATACGGGTGATAGTAGATACGATAATTCTAATCCT
>CALDNB010000166.1 GCA_937914775.1 uncultured Clostridia bacterium | reverse complement strand
AAACTGATTGACACCGTTATTGAAAAAACGGGCTATGGGGCTATGCTTATGAATGAAAATACCGTTGAGGCTACAACAAGGCTTGAAAACATAAAAGAACTCATAACAGATGCAATGGAGTTTGAAAAAACTGTACCAAAGGAAGAGGCAACACTTAACAATTACCTTGAAAAAATTTCTTTGGTAGCCGATGTTGATAACTACGACGAATCACAAGAGGTTGTTGTGTTAATGACCCTTCACAGCGCAAAGGGACTGGAATTTCCCGTAGTATTTATGTGCGGAATGGAGGAGGGACTGTTCCCAAGTTATATGTCAATTGGTTCTAACGAAGAACTGGAGGAGGAAAGACGCCTTTGCTATGTAGGAATAACAAGAGCAAAGAAAAAACTGTTTATAACCTGTACCCAGTCAAGGACATTGTTTGGTGCAGTAAGTTACAACAAGCCATCACGATTTGTAGATGAAATAGACGATAATTTAATTGACATTCCATTTAAAACAGAGATTAAAAATGAAATTACAAGCAGTTACATTTCACCTGTAAAGTATAATAAAATTACCCTTGAAAGTAAAAAGACTGTGTCAGGGGGCGTTACATACAGCGTAGGGCAGATGGTAAAACACAGTAAATTCGGTAAAGGTATGATATTAAAAGCAACTGCGGTGGGAAATGACTGGCATCTGGAAATTGCATTTGACACAGTAGGAACAAAAAATTTAATGGCGGCTTACGCGAAGTTAGAGATATTATAAAAGAGAGGCTTACAAGCCTCTCTTTTTGCATATTGTGTTTAATGGACAGTTTTCACAATCAGGTCTTTGTGCCTTGCAGTATTTTCTTCCGTGTTCAACTAACTGGTGGCAGAAAAGAGTCTGGTGTTCTTTTGGAATGATTTTTAATAAATCAAACTCTACTTTTGTAGGGTCTGTGTTTTTGGTAAGTCCCATACGCCTTGCAAGACGTCCTGCGTGTGTGTCAACTACAATACCCGGTATTCCGAAAGCATCGCCTAAAATTAAGTTTGCGGTCTTCCGTCCTACACCCGGCAGAGTCAGCAGGTCTTTCATATTGCCCGGCACTTTACCTCCGAAATCAGAAATAATCTTTTTGCAACAGGCGATAATGTTTTTTGCCTTGTTTCTGTAAAAACCTGTTGAATGGATATCGTCCATAAGTTCATTTAAATCTGCATTGGCAAAAGCATATACATCAGGGTATTTTTTAACTAAATCTACCATAACTATATTTACTCTTGCATCGGTGCACTGTGCCGCCAGTTGTGTTGCAATTAAAAGTTGCAACGTATCCTCGTAGTTAAGTGTGCAGTCGGCATCACCGTACTCGTTATTTAAGATGTCTATAATTTGTGATAAATACTTAGTCATAGTTTTTCCTCTTATCAAAAAAAGTGTGGCGTAGCCACACTTTTTTATTATCTTATAACTCTTGTTGAAAGTATGCCGTCAATACCGTTGATTTTTTCTACGATACTGTCGCAGGGCTCATCAACATCAACTAATGTGTAAGCATTGTCGCCTTTACTTTTGTTAATCATGTGGCAGATGTTAATTCCTGCATCTGCAAACATTGTGCTAACCTGTCCCAACATATTAGGAATGTTTTTGTGAATAATGCAAACACGGAATTTTGTTTCCATAGGCATTGAGCAGTTGGGGAAGTTAACTGAGTTAACAATGTTACCAAATTCAAGGTATTGTTTTAACTCGTTTGCCGCCATATATGCGCAGTTTTCTTCACTTTCAGGTGTTGATGCGCCAAGGTGAGGCATCGGTGTAATGTTTTCTACATCAAGCATTTCTGCAGTTGGGAAGTCTGTTACATAACTTGCAACTTTACCTGATTTAATTGCATCGATTATTGCTTGTGTGTCAACCAACTCGCCACGTGAGAAGTTAAGAATTCTTACGCCGTCTTTAGTTGATTTTAATGTTTCTTCACCAATCATTCCTCTTGTTTCATTATTAAGGGGAATGTGTAATGTAATATAATCACAGGTTTCGTAAATTTCTTTTAATGTATTTGCTCTTTTTACTGCTCTTGACAATCCCCATGCTGCGTCAACAGAAATGTACGGGTCATATCCGATTACTTCCATACCAAGAGCGTAAGCAGAATTACATACCATAACACCGATTGCACCAAGACCGATTACGCCTAATTTTTTACCTTTGATTTCAGGACCTGCAAATGAAGACTTACCTTTTTCAACTACTTTTGACAAAGTGTCACCTGCATCTTTTTGTCCTTTAACCCATTCAATACCTGCAGCAACTTTTCTTGATGCAAGTAAAAGTGAAGCGATAACAAGTTCCTTAACGGCATTTGCGTTAGCACCGGGAGTATTAAATACAACTACGCCCTGCTCGCTGCATTTGTCAATTGGAATGTTGTTTACACCGGCACCTGCTCTTGCAACTGCAAGTAATGATTTTGGAAGTTCCATTTCGTGCATTGAAAAACTTCTTAAAATTATGGCATCGGGATTTGCAATCTCGTCTGCACAGGTGTATTTGTCAGGATTTAACTGACCAAGACCTGCTTTTGAAATTTTATTTAGAGTCTGAATATTATACATTAACAAAAACCTCTTCTCGAAAAATTATTTGTGACTTGCTTCGAAATCTTTCATTAATTCAACAAGTGCGATAACGCCTTCTGTAGGCATTGCGTTATAGATACTTGCTCTCATACCGCCAACGCTTCTGTGACCTTTTAAGTTAACAAAGCCTTTGCTTGATGCAGTTTTAATAAATTCTGCATTTAATTCATCGTCACCTGTAACGAAAGGTACGTTCATAATTGATCTGTCTTCTTTAACAACTGTACCTTTGAACAATGAAGAACTGTCTAAGAAATCATAAAGAATTTTTGCTTTTTCTTCGTTGACTTTCTGAATGGCAGGGATACCGCCGATACCTTTTAACCATTCAAGTACAAGTTTCATAATGTAGATTGAATATGTAGGCGGTGTGTTAAACATTGAACCGTTTTTAGCATGTGTTTCGTAGTTAAACATTGTTGGTGTAATGTCTAAGGGATTTCCGATTAAGTCTTCACGGATAATTGCAACTGTAAGACCTGCAGGTCCCATATTCTTTTGTGCACCTGCATAGATTAAACCAAATTTTGATACGTCGTAAACTTCTGATAAGATGTTTGATGACATATCTGCAACCAACGGAACGTCACCTGTGTCAGGCAAAGTTGTATATCTTGTACCGTAAATTGTGTTGTTTGTTGTAATGTGGAAATATGAAGCATCCTTAGAGAATGTTGATTTGTCTAATTTTGGTATGTAGTTAAATACTGCATCTTCACTTGATGCGATTTTAACTGCTTCACCGTATCTTGATGCTTCCTGATATGCTTTTTTAGCCCACTGACCTGTGATAACAAAGTCTGCTTTGCCTGTTCTGCCGATTAGGTTTAGCGGAACCATTGCAAACTGGCTGGAAGCACCGCCCTGCAGGAATAATACTTTATAGTTTTCGGGAATGTTCATAAGTTCTCTTAATAGAGATTCAGCCTCGTTAATAATTGCTTCGTAGTCTTTTGAACGGTGGCTCATCTCCATAA
>CALDNB010000165.1 GCA_937914775.1 uncultured Clostridia bacterium | reverse complement strand
AGAGACAATGCACACAACAGTACATTAAAATAATTTTTATTTACCGCCTGACGTATCAGAGAAAAAACAATTAAAACTCCGATTACCAGATAAACAACAAGTGCAAGTTTTTCTTTTTTATTGATTTTTTCCTGCGTAAAAAGCCTTACCCTGTCAATAAATCTCATTACTTCTCCTTAATAATCTTCTTTAACTCGTCCATAAAAGTACCAACGTCTTTAAACTGTCTGTAAACAGAAGCAAATCTTACATAAGCAACGTCATCAACTTCCTTTAGTTTTGACATAACAATTTCGCCAATTTCGGAAGTAGCAATTTCCCGTTTTCCAAGTTTATATGTTTCAACTTCAACGCTGTCAACAATTTCTTCCAGTTGAAACAAAGAAACAGGTCTCTTTTCACAAGCCCTTACAAGACCGTTTAACAATTTGTCTTTGTCAAAATGCTGTCTTGTACCGTCTTTTTTTACAACAACAATGGGGCTTTCGATTCTTTCGTAAGTTGTAAAACGCTTTCCGCAATTAAGACATTCTCTTCTTCTTTTAATAATTGTATTGTCCTCGTTAGCACGAGAGTCAATTACTTTACTGTCATCGTTTCCGCAAAATACACAGCGCATATTTGCCTCCTTATTTAACGATTGTACCTATCTGTTCACCGTTAACTGCTTTAATTATATTTTCAGGTTTATCAAGTCCGAATACCAAAATCGGGATATCATTATCCATACAAAGAGAGGTTGCTGTTGAGTCCATAACTCCAAGACCTTTGTTAAGTACGTCAAGGTATGTTAAAGCATCAAATTTAACTGCATCTGCTTCAACATTGGGGTCTTTGTTATAAACACCGTCAACTTTTTTAGCAAGTAAAATAACGTCTGCATCAATTTCCGCTGCTCTTAGTGCCGCCGCAGTATCTGTTGAAAAATACGGGTTACCGCTGCCGCAACCAAATATAACTACTCTGCCTTTTTCAAGGTGTCTTATTGCTCTGTTTCTTATATAAGGCTCAGCCATTTGCTGCATACTGATTGCAGTCTGTACACGTGTCGGCACATTTCTTTGTTCAAGTGCATCCTGAAGTGCCAAGGCATTAATAACTGTTGCAAGCATACCCATATGGTCTGCTCTTGTTCTGTCCATATTTTTGCCCGTTCTTCCTCTCCAGAAATTACCACCGCCGCAAACAATAGTAACCTGAACGCCTAAATCTACGCATTTTTTTATCTGGTCAGAAATTGCACCGATTGTATCTTCATCAAGACCAAATCCTTTTTCACCTGCTAATGCTTCACCACTTATTTTTAACATTACTCTCTTATATTTTGGCATAACTCTTCTCCTTATGTATTTTTTTAATATTTTATCAAAAATATGTTCTGATGTAAAGACTGTTTAACTAAATATTGCAAAAAATTTACAATTATGATACAATATAAGCGGTGATTATATGAAAACAGTAGAATTATTTGCCGACGGCGCCTGCAGCGGCAATCCAGGTCCAGGCGGATACGGCACAATACTAAGATATAACGGTGTTGAAAAAGAATTTTCAGGCTTTGAGCCCGATACCACAAACAACAGAATGGAATTAACTGCGGTTATTGTGGGACTTGAGGCGTTAAAAGAACGTTGTAATGTCATATTAACAAGCGATTCAAAATATGTTATTGATGCTTTGGAAAAAGGTTGGGCAGTAAGTTGGCAACAAAATAACTGGAAAAAGAAATCCAAAGGCAAGGCATTAAACCCTGACCTTTGGGAACGACTTTTAAAACTTACAAGTTATCACAATATGACTTATGTGTGGATTAAAGGCCATCATGGACATCCCGAAAATGAACGGTGCGACGCTATGGCTGTTAAAGCGTACGAGAATTATAAAAACACTTGTCAAGAATAACAGACTTAATTTTGTCAAACTCTTTATAATCAAGTCTTTCCATATATTTTTTATTCAAACTGTCATAATTCGTATTTGCATCATTTAAATATTTAACCGCCAATGCTATATCTGAACGGTACTTTGAAACTATATTGTTAAGTTGATTTTCGTATTTTTCGTCAGTACCCTCGGTTATAGCATTTTTGTATATGTCAATTACTTTGTCGCTTTTCCTGTCAGGAAAGTATTCGTGAGGCGAGGTACTGTCAAATACAACTGTGTCAAAATCTTTTAGTACTATCATATCAATACTTTTCGGGTCAAAAGCGCAATGGTAAACATCTATATCTGTACCTGTTGCCTTTGCACATTCAATAATTTTTTTAAGCATTGTTGACTTACCGCTCCCCGGTCTCCCTTTTATAAAATATCTGTTACCGATTTCTTTTATAATTTCCCAACAGTAGTCAACTGCACCTTTAATTGTTGTTGCACCGAAAAATCTGTCCCTAATTATTGATTGTTTATCAAGTTTAATTTTTGGAACAACATTCTTACACACTTCCTCCGTCATTTTATTTAATTTATCAAAATCAGTATTTTCGATATAGATTTTTTCCCATTGGTCGTGAACAGTTATTGCATCTTTTAAATAACTGTATGCTTTTTCGAGATTATTTTTGCATTCAGCAAGACTTTTTTCATTGTCAAGGTAGTTAATGCAGTAGTTTTTTTCAAAATAGACAGGAATATTAATAATACCAATGCTTAATTTAGGGAGCACAACGCCTTCTAAAGAATTGTTAAGACAGTTATGTATAACTTCAATATCAGTATTTATTTCCTCTGCTTTTGAAATTACTGATTCAACAATACTTTCCACAGCGGGAATGGGGTAACTGTTTAATAAAATCCTGTCTTTTGGCATGTTGCAATCAATGTAACTTACAAAGCCAAGGTGACTGTTGGAATTAACAAAATAATGCACAAAAATCACTCCTTCAAAAACAGTATATGAATTTTTGAAAAATGTGTTAAAATTGCTTGACAATGGGGAAAATATGTGGTATTATACTTGAGTATCCGCATGTAAAGGGTTGGAAAATATACAAAGGTATATACCCCATCAGCGAGTTTTTGATTAAAGGAGGTGCGTTTTGGTGTACGCAGTAATCGAAACAGGTGGAAAGCAGTATAAAGTTAACGAAGGCGACGTTATTTACATTGAAAAATTAGACGTTGAAGCCGGTGCTGCTATTACATTTGACAAAGTTTTAGTTCTGGGTGACGGAGCTGAAGCTAAAGTAGGAGCACCTTACGTAGAAGGCGCTGCAGTATACGGAGATGTAGTAGAAACAGGCAAAGGCCAGAAAGTTATCATCTTCAAATACAAAGCTAAGAAAGACTACAGAAAGAAACAGGGTCACAGACAGCCATACACAATGGTTA
>CALDNB010000164.1 GCA_937914775.1 uncultured Clostridia bacterium | reverse complement strand
AATTTAACTACATGATCATGCAGAGCTATGACTTCTATGCATTATACCAGAAATACGGCTGTAATATGCAGTTTGGCGGTGATGACCAGTGGAGCAATATGCTTGGCGGTACAGAACTGATCAGAAGAAAACTTCACAAAGATGCTCATGCTATGACAATTACACTTCTTCTCAACTCTGAAGGCAAGAAGATGGGTAAAACTCAGAAAGGCGCGCTGTGGCTCGATGCTGATAAGACTTCCCCTTATGAATTCTATCAGTACTGGAGAAATGTTGACGATGCTGACGTTATAAGATGTATGAAAATGCTTACATTTATTCCTCTTGAAACTATTTCCGAATATGAAAAAGCAGAGGGCAGCGAAATCAACAAAGTAAAAGAAATTCTTGCTTTTGAACTTACAAAAATGATTCATGGTGAGCAAAATGCAGTAGAAGCACAAAATGCCGCTAAGGCATTGTTTGGCGGTGGCGGAGACGATTCCACAATGCCCAAAACTGAAATTGCAAAAGCAGATTTCGGTGATGGTATGGCATTAATGGATATTATGCTTTCTGCTAAAATTATACCTTCAAAAGGTGAGGGAAGACGTCTTGTTGAACAGGGCGGTGTTTCTGTTGACGGAAACAAAATTACTGACGTTAATCACGTTGTAAAATTATCCGACTTTATTGATGGTCAAATCATTATTAAAAAGGGCAAGAAAGTATTCCATAAAATTGTAATCGGTGAATAATAATGAACGTTTTTGACAGTATATCCCGGTCAGCAAAGGAACTTAAAAATATTAAAACTTTAGTTTTAGTTTCTATGCTTGTTGCACTGGTTGTTGTACTTAGTTTTTCGACTTTTTATATTTTAAACACTTTAAGAGTGTCCTTTACTTACATACCTATAGTAATTGCAAGTACTCTCTTTGGTCCTGTTGTTGGTGCAATAACAGGGGTTTTAGGTGATGTGCTGGGGTATTTAACAAGCCAGGCAGGGCACGGTGCATACAATATTGGTTTTACCATCAACGCTTTTTTAAACGGCTTTATTTACGGACTTTTCTTATACAGAAAGTTTACGCCTTTAAGAATGGTTTTTGCTAAGATTGTTCAGGTTTTGTTGGTGGAACTGTTATTAACTCCCCTTTGGCTGTCACTTATGTATGGGGATTCCTATTCTGTTTTGTTATACGGCAGATTATTTAAAACAATTATATTCATACCAATTGAGGTATTTGTTATGGTTGTAATTTCAAAAATAGTTATTAAATACAGTAACAAGAGGGGTTTAGTTTGAACAAAAAATCTCTGATTTCATTGGAATTTAATAAAATTACGGAGATGCTTCAAAATGAAGCATCTTTTGATATGAGCAAAAATCTTGCAGTAAACCTTGTTCCATTTGAAACTTATACGGAGGCGGTTTTAGCAAGTGATATGCTTAAGTCCGCTATTTACTTTATAAATAAAAAAGGCTCTCCGTCTGTTTCAGGCTTTAAGGATATTTCTATGTCTTTAAAAAGAATAGAAAAAGGCGGAATGTTAAGTATATCTGAATTATTATCTGTTGGTACTGCTCTTAAAATTGCAGAAAATGTAGTTTCGTACTTTGACGAGGAATGTGTATTTTCATGTTACTATGAAAAGGTGTTATGTGATAAAAATGTGCGTACTGCAATTTTTAACGCTATTGAAAGTGAAGACAGAATTGCCGACAGTGCATCAACGGAACTTGGAGGAATAAGGCGAAAAATCAATGAAACTCACGCGAAAATCCGTGAGCATTTAAACTCCATTATTCACAGTACGAAATATCAGAAATATCTTCAGGAAAACATCGTTACAATCCGTGACGGACGCTATGTTGTTCCTGTTAAATCGGAGCACAGGTCTGATGTGCCCGGTATTGTTCACGATATGTCCGCAACCGGCTCCACTATTTTTGTTGAGCCAAATGCAGTAGTTAATGAAAATAACAAACTAAAAGAACTGGCAGTTGCGGAAGCCCGTGAAATCGACAGAATTTTAGGTGAACTTACCCTTATGGTAGAGCCACTTATACACAATCTGTTTGTAAATCAGCATAACATTACCGAGATTGACCTTGCTTTTGCGAAAGGCCGTCTTGCACTTAAAATGAACGCTATTGTGCCGATAATTAACAGAGATAAGTATATAAACATTGTTAAGGGAAGACACCCGCTTATTGATGCAAAAACAGTTGTTCCTGTTTCTGTGTACCTTGGAAAAGACTTTAAAACTTTAGTAATTACAGGACCTAACACAGGGGGCAAAACGGTAACTTTAAAAACTATAGGACTATTCTGCCTTATGGCTGCAGCAGGGCTTGGTGTTCCTGCCTCCGACGGTACAGAATTACCTGTATTTGAAAACATTTATGCCGACATCGGTGACGAACAAAGTATTGAACAAAGTTTAAGTACATTTTCGTCCCACATGACAAATATAGTTGAAATACTTAATTCTGCAACAGACAATTCTCTTGTTTTGTTTGATGAATTGGGTGCAGGGACAGACCCGACAGAGGGTGCGGCTCTTGCAGTTTCAATTTTAAAATATACTAAAGATTTAGGTATGCTTACTGTTGCCACAACTCATTACAGCGAAATAAAAATGTATGCTTTATCAACTCCCGGTGTTGAAAATGCAAGTTGTGAATTTGATGTTGATTCATTAAGGCCGACTTACAAATTATTAATAGGTGTTCCAGGAAAAAGTAATGCTTTTGCTATTTCAAAAAGACTTGGTCTGCCTGAATTTTTAGTTGAAAATGCTAAAAAACAGTTAACTGATGACAGTATCAGGTTTGAAGACGTAATATCAAAACTTGAAGAAAGCAGAACTCTTGCAGAAAAAGAACATAACGAGGCAATACGTTATAAAAACGAGGCAGAACAGTTAAGAAAAGAAACAGAAAAAGAAAAAACACGTCTTGCTGATACAAGACGTAACTTAACTGAAAATGCTAAAAATGAAGCAAAGAAAATTCTTGAAGATGCCAAAAGAGATGCAGAAGTTCTTGTTAAATCCATAAGAGAGGCTAAAAAGCAAAAATCTATTCAGGAAACCAACAAAGCATTAAATGATGCGATGGAGCAGATTAACAAGAAGATTAAGGAAAACGAAAAAAGCAATCTTAAAAAACAACTTGAAAATACAGAAGTTCCTAAGAACTTAATTATAGGTAACACTGTTGAAATGCTTGACATCGGTCAAAAAGGTACAGTTATTGCATTGCCAAAGGCAGACGGCACAGTTACAGTTCAGGCAGGAATAATGAAAGTACAGACAAATATAAGCAATTTGCGACTGGTAAAAGATGCACCTAAAAAATCAGTTACAAAGCAAAGCGGCTCTAAATTAAAGTCCGATGCAGTAAAAAATGAAATAGATTTAAGAGGTTATACTTTGGAGGACGCTCTTTTTGTTACTGATAAATTTTTAGACGAGGCGTACTTTGCAAAACTTAATCAGGTAACAATTATTCACGGTAAAGGAACAGGCGTTCTTCGTCAGGGAATACACGATTTACTAAGGAAAAGTCCTGTTGTAAAATCTTACCGATTAGGTACTTTTGGTGAGGGCGAGACAGGTGTTACTGTAGTTGAAATAAAAAAATAAACTGTGGCGGATAAGGTCGAGGTTGACAAGGAAGTAATGGTTTTGAAGCCTGATTTTCTGTTTATGCTTCGTAAAAAAATCCCAAAATACGACAGTATTACGGGATTTTTGTTACTTGCCTAATTCAAAAAATCAGATATTCAAAACTGCAAAGCATCCTAAAATCAAAATTTTTTGATGAAGTTCAAGGCGAATAGAGCCCATAATCCTGTCGGATATGGGCTCTATTTAACGCAGAAATTCGCAAAAAAGACGATTTTTAGGACAATACTGCCTTATCAACCTCGACCTAAACCGCCACAGTTTTTTTACTTAGAAACGTTATATGCTTTTATAATCTTTTCTTTTGATGTTTCATCATAGTCAACCGACACAAAATCTCCAATATTTAGCGTTACAACATCAACATCCTCTGAAGCGGTAATATAATAATAATTTTCGGAGTTTTCAAGTTTTATATAGTAGGTTGAATTGCCGTCAATTACCGCAGTTCTAATATCAGTTATTGTGCCTTTTAAATTTGTTTCTACTGGCTTTTGGGGTACGGTAATATTATTTTCCGTCATAAGCCGTATATATTCTTTTTCACAGGCTGCAACTGTTGTGCCTGTTGCAACTATCTGGTACTGTTCAACATTAACCAGAGCGTACATTTTAACAAGTTCCGCTTTGTCTTTTAATGCCATGAAATATGTTGGCTGGTCAGAAATATTTAGTAAAAGCGGGAAGGTTGCTTTGTAGCCTAAGTGCTGAACAACACCTTGAGCAGAGGATTGTGCAGAACGTTCTGCCGCACCTGCGCAGGGGTAAAATTTTGTTTCTTTTGTTCTCTGGTTTGATAAAATAAAACCGATGTTTGACTGGTCTCCCCCTACAGAAGTAATTCCTGTGTACATATAAACGTCATCGTTTAAGGCGATATAGTTATAACCGTCAGTTGTTACTGTTACGTCTTTCTGTCCGAATATTGAATTTAAAAAGCCGTTTTTATATGTTCCGTAATAGTCATACTGGCTGATAATAAGGTCGGCTGAATATACTCTGTCAACCCAGGTGGGAACTTCCTTTTCATAGGTGCTTTCTCCTGTAATTGCGTTAACCAAAACCGCACCGTTAATGTCTGCACCGCCGAAAAGACCTACTTTCATTTCTATTTTCGGGCACACCCAGTAGGGAACACCCTCTTCGTCAAGTTCGAATACGGGCTCTGCAAACATAAAGGTAGGATAATTAAATCTTATATGTCTTAATATGTTTCTGCCAAACAGTTCTGATTCTGAATATTTTATTGGCTCACTAAGGCGCACAAAATCAACGGCTTGTGTCGCCATATCAATTACAATATAGGCAGGAATACCGTTTTTTCTGTTGTTAAACCATTTAATAATGTCACCGTATTCAAGAGGAGTAACTCGTACCGGCTTATCTTTGTAGTTGATTTGAGCATAGTCGTCTGATACTTCGAACTGGCTTACCATATCTGCAAGTTCACCGATTTTTCTGTCACCAAGTCTTTCGGCAGAATCTTTGTCAAGATACGGTATTTTATCAAAAGAAATTTCTTTTACGTCTGTTGTAAAATCACCAGTAGTTACTGTGATAAGTTTACTGTATGATTTTGCTCTTAAAAACTCGGCAGATGATATTCCGCCAACAACAGAAATCACAAGTAAAATTGCAATAAGTAGAGTTGGAATTCTGCAGTTGTTCCAGAGTTGTTTTAAGTTTTCCTTAAAAGTTTGCTTTACTTCAACTTTGTTTTTAAAGAACTTGCCGAATAAGGTTAAAGCAAGGTAAACTATACAAAGAAAAATTGCAAAAGAATAGAAATCTTTTGAATGCAGGTTGATTGCGGGAAGAGTAACGTAAAAATACACAAATCCCACAACTGCTGTAATTATTAAGTAAATTAACTTTCTTATAAATTTGGACATTATCTTCACCTCTGTAAATAGTATAGCATATTAGTAAAAATTTATCAATAATACTTGCTAAATTCTAAAATATGATATAAAATAAAATAGAGGTGGTATTATGAATTTCAAAAAATTTAAACCTGATACAGTTAAGATAGATACATTAATAGGTGCAAAAGCAATATTTAACGGTACAATATCAGGCAAAGGCAATTTTAAATTAGACGGCACCGTTGACGGCGACGTTTTGGTTGACGGTGATGTTATCATTGATAAAAAAGCAGTTGTGACGGGAAACGTAGATTGCAAAAATATAATAGTTGTAGGAACAGTTAACGGAAACGTAAATTCAAAAGCAACACTTACAATAAAAAGTACTGCTTGTGTCTTAGGTCAGTGTAATGCTAAAAACATTGCAGTTGAAGACGGTGCAACACTAAACGGCACAATTTCAATCAGTGCTCAAGAAACGGAGGAAGAGTCAATTGAGTTGTAATAAAGAAAAATGCAAAACAAGTATAGGCGGTCAGGCGGTAATGGAAGGCGTTATGATGATGGGACCCCAGAAAATTGCCGTATCCGTAAGAAAACCTGACGGCGAAATAGTTACAGATTTGTCCAACGTTAAAAAAGCAACAAAGAGCAAGTTTTTAAAACTTCCAATTATAAGAGGTTGCGTTAATTTTATAAGAAGTCTTGTTATCGGCGTAAAATCCCTTATGTTTTCTGCAGAATTTTTTGATATAGAAAGCGAAGAGGAAAAGCCGGGCAAGTTGGATTTGTGGCTTGAAAAAACATTTGGCAACAAGTTAAAAGATGCAATTATATACTTTTCTGTAGTTTTGTCAGTAGTGTTGTCCGTGGGATTATTTATTTTATTACCCACTTTTGTTGCAAACCTGTTTAAATTGCAGACAGGTTTTACAAAAACGCTTATTGAGGGCTTTTTAAGAATTTTAATATTTTTGTTTTACATTGTCCTTGTTTCACGTATGGAGGACATAAAAAGAGTGTTTATGTACCACGGTGCTGAACATAAAAGTATAGCGTGTTATGAAGCAGGGCTTGAACTTACAGTTGAAAACGCAAGAGACTGTTCACGTTTTCACCCCAGATGCGGTACAAGTTTTCTGTTAATTGTTATGGTTGTAAGTTTCTTTGTATTTTTATTAATCCCTAATCAGGCAACGTGGCTTGGCAGATTTGGATTCAGACTGCTATTGTTACCGGTTGTTGCAGGTGTTTCTTACGAAATTATCAAGTTTGCAGGCAGACACGACAACAAGTTTACAAGAGCAATTTCAAAACCCGGTATGTGGATGCAACGTTTTACTACTAAAGAGCCTACAGACGATATGATTGAAGTTGCTATCTGTTCATTAAAAGCAGTTATGCCCGAAAATGCAGAAGAGGCAAAGTGGTAGGAGGATTTTATGTCTTTCGCATCAGAAGTAAAATACGAAATTGTTAAAAATGAATTAGGTGATATTTGCTGTATCCGTGCGGAACTTGCGGGTATGGTAGGGGCTGGTGCGGTCATAACACCTGGTAAACTACGTTTTAAAACAGAAAAGGGCGTTGTGGCACAACGCTTTTTTCAGTTAATCAAACGTCTTTATAATTTTGAGCCTGAGTCTGCAATGACAGACGGAGGTTTATTTGACGTGGTTGTAACAGGTGACAATGTTTTAAAAATTCTCCGTGATTTAAAAATGGCAACTACGCCTATAAGAATTCAAAATGAAATTATAAGAAACGAGTGTTGCAACGCTTCTATTGTTAAAGGTGCATTCCTTGGGGGTGGCTCAGTTTCAAATCCCGTAAAAGGATATCACGCAGAAATTACAACTCCAAGATTTGCACTCAGTAAAGATTTAAGTGAAATTCTGAACAAATATGAGATTTATCCAAAACAGATAGTGAGAAACGGCAATCACGTTCTTTATATAAAAGAAAGTGAACAAATAGAAAACTTTCTTGCGTTAATTGGCGCACACAACAATATGATGGAATTTTTAAATGTAAAAATAGAAAAGGATATGAGGAATACTACAAACAGACGCTCTAATTGTGAGGCTGCAAATCTTATTAAAGCCGCACAGGCAGGTGCTGAGCAACGAAACGCCATAATAAAAGTAAAGACTATGGTGGGTTTTGACAGTTTGTCTCCTGAACTTTTAGAACTTGCAGTAATGCGTCTTAATCATTCTGATTTCTCATTATCTGAAATTGCTGCCCGTCTTGGAGTTTCAAAATCCTGCATAAATCACAGAATGAGAAAACTTTTGTCTATTGCAAAGGGATTGGAGGAAAACTAATTGGACTTTGTGCATCTTCACACCCATAGTGCCTATTCTTTGTTAGACGGACAAGGTACTGTTGACAATTTAATAGCCAAAGCCAAAGAACTTGGGCAGAAAGCCTTAGCCATTACTGACCACGGCAATATGTACGGAGTTATAGATTTCTATAAAAAAGCGGTTAAAGAGGGCATAAAGCCGATTCTTGGCTGCGAAGTATATGTATGTCCCCGTTCTATGTATGACAAGACTTATGAATTTGACAGTAAACGCTATCATCTTATACTTCTTGCGAAAAACAATACAGGTTATAAAAATCTTGTTAAGATTGTAAGCCTTAGTAATGTTGACGGTTTTTATATAAAACCCCGTGTTGACAAACAGACCTTGCTTAAATACAGTGAAGGTCTTATTTGCCTGTCAGGATGTATGGCGGGTGAAATTTCTCAGCATATACTTAACAATGATATGGAAAGCGCAGAGTTTTCTGCCAACGAATACCTTAAAATATTCGGTAAAGAAAACTTTTATATCGAACTTCAAAACCACCAAACCCCAGACGACCCACGTCTTATTAGCGGTCTTGTGACCATCGCAAACAAACTCGGGTTAAAAACCGTTGCTACAAACGACGTTCATTACACCGAAAAGAAGGACTCATATTATCAGGACGTGTTAATGTGTATCCAGACACATAAAACTGTAACAGATACAGACAGACTTAAATTTTTAACTAATGAGTTTTATT
>CALDNB010000163.1 GCA_937914775.1 uncultured Clostridia bacterium | reverse complement strand
TGATATCTGTGAAATATACACCGTTTCTTTACCGTTTTTATTGCATATTACTCCTGAACGGGGTAATTCCTCTGTTACGTTTACCACTTTTCCCTCTTTTTCCATTCTGGTTAAAAAGTCCCGTGTTGTTTTTGAAACTGTGGTATTGTCAAGGTCTATTATTGCAATTATGTCCGCTGTATTAATAACGGTGTTTTCTCCTAAATGGATATACATAACCTTACTCCATTCCTATTTTGCTTACATCTATCAGATTTGCCTGTCCTGTAAATTTTTCCGTGTTGGTACAGGTAATTATGGTTTGTATTCCTTTTATATTGTTTAAAATATAATTTTGTCTGTTTTCGTCAAGTTCTGAAAGCACATCGTCAAGAAGCAATACTGGTGTTTCTTTGTAAAAATCTTCAAGCATTTTTAACTGTGCCATTTTAAGGGCAATTGCGCAGGTACGCTGTTGTCCCTGACTTGCATAAAACTTACTGTCAATTTCGTTTATAAATATTTTAAAATCGTCTCTGTGGCACCCGTAGTTTGTTATTTCAAACTGTTTATCCTTTTGAAGATTAAATTGCAGTTCCTTTAAAAAATCTTCGTAAATTTCCTGCTCGGAACCTGTATTTACAATATTTATTCCGCATTTGTATTCAAAACGAAGGGTATCGTTACATATTTCTTTATGAATAACTGATGCGGTATCTGACAGTTTTTCAATATAATTTTTTCTGGCAAGATACAGTTTTGCACCGCACATTGCAAGTTTTTCAGTCCATATTTCCAAAACATCGTCTTGTGCTTTGTCTTTTAGAAGTTTGTTTCTTTGCTCCAGTACTTTAGAATAGTCAGACAGAATTTTAAAATAATTTTTACCGAAACGGCACATACCCATATCAATAGTACGCCGTCTTTCTTTGGGTGAGCCTTTAACTATCCGTAAGTCCTCGGGACAAAACATAACTACATTTAAAAAACCAAGTAAATCGCTTGTTTTATTAACAGATACGTTGTTGACACTAATTTGTTTTTTCTTATTTTTCATTAAATTTATGTCAAATTTACGGTTACGTCCTCCGCAGAAAACCTCTGCTTTTATCCGCGCGTTTTCTTCACCGAAAAGTATTAAATCGTTTTCCATACTTAATCTGTGGGAACGGGCGTAGGAAAGAAAATATATTGCTTCTAAAATATTTGTTTTTCCTGTACCGTTAGGGCCGTAAATTACATTTGTACCTTTTGAAAAATGAACTTCTCCGAATTTATAGTTTCTGAAATTTTTAAGGTAAATGCTGTTAACATACATAATAAATTTGATTTCCTACAGAAATTTTATCACCTGTGCGGAGTTTTTTACCCCGCATGGTGCATACTTCGTTATTTACTTTAACTTCGCCGTTTAAAATAAGTTCTTTTGCAAAACTTCCGCTTTCGGCAAAACCGCAAAATTTCAAAAACTGGTCTAATTTTATATATTCAGTTGTAATTTCAATATTTTGTAACGGTTTTTTTACCGCTTTTACTCTTATCATAGTTTTAATGGAAGTACTAAATATTTGTAATCGTCGCCACTGACCGGTGTAATCAGACATGGCTTCATAGGTCCTGAGAATGAAAGTGTAATATCATCGGTGTCAACTGCCTTTAATGCGTCAAGCAAAAATTTGTTGTTAAAGCCGATTTTTACGTTTTCTCCTACCATATCAACAGAAATAAGTTCTTTTACTGTTCCTGCACTTGTTTCGCAGTCAATTTTTATTTCGCCGTTTTCTATATCAAGTATTACAGGTGCTCTTCCTGCATCATTTGTAATAATAAGTGATGCACGTTCTACTGCAGACAAAAGTTCGTAACCTTTAAGACGTACAGTTGTTAAATTTGAATCAGGAAGAATTTTATTGTAGTCAATAAAATCACCCTCAATAATTCTGCAAACAAAAATTACGTTTTCAAATTCAAAGCGTACGTGTTTTGCACTGCCGTAAATATTGATAGTTTTTTCCGTATCATCTGTTACTTTTAAAAGTTCAACAAGTGAACGTGACGGAATAATTGTTCCTATTTTTTGATAATTTTCAGGACTTGTAACAGTAATATTTTCTTTTTCTATTTTTCTGTAAGCAAGTCTGTAGCCGTCAACACCTACCATATTTGCTTTACCAGATGACGCTTCAAAGAAACAACCCGTTAAAATAATGTTGGGGCTTGAAATTCCAGTTGCATAATATGTATGTCTTACCAGTTCTCTAAACTGTCTTTGCTCCATTGAAACGCAGTACAAATCTCTGTCTTTACTTTTTGCAATTTCAGGGAACTGGTCTGCGTTAATACCTGTAATTTTAAATTTAGAATTACCGCATTTTAAATTTAAAACGTTGTTGTCTTCGCAGTTACAAGTTACAATGTCACCTGTGAATTTGTTTATAATATCACCGAAAAGGCGGGAATTAACTACAACTGCACCGTTTCTGTCAACTGTTGCTTCAACTGTTGCCTCAATACCGATTTCTAAATTATTTCCTGTTAAAATAATCTTATCTGTATCTGTTGTAATTAAAATACCTTCAAGTACAGGCATAGATGAATGAGTTGAAACTGCTTTTTGAACTATATTGATACATTCTTTTAACTGATTTCTGTCACAACTGAAAATCATATTTTTTTCCTCCCATATAAAACTAAATTACTTTATATTTTATTACTATTATTATTATACCCTGTTAAACCTGTTAACAACCTTTTTTCTCTTACTGGCAGTAAGTAAACTGCCTTATGAAAAATGTGTTGATAAAAATTTTGTTATAAACAGGATTAACAGCAATTTTTATTTTTTTCTTTTATCAACAAAAAATGAAAGTTATTGTATGTTAATAATCACAACTTTGTTTATAACCTGTCCTTTTTAAAAGTAAAATTTTAACAGTGTTTACAAATAATTTTTTAATACTGTTAAAAAACAGGACAAACTCTAATATATCAATATTTTAACCTGTTGATAAAGTTAACAAATCTGTTGATAAGTATGTTTATTCATCATTCGAGATGTTTTTTATAAGTTCATTAACGTTATTCATAACATTTAAATCACTTTCCATTTCTTCCCTGATTTTGTTAATGTTATGAAGTACCGTTGCATGATTACGTCCGCCGAACTCTTTTCCTATTTCAGGAAGAGAAAGTTGTGTTAATTCTCTGCATATATACATTGCAACCTGACGGGCACTTGCAGAAATTTTGTCACGCTTCTGGCTTATAATTGTTTCATTTTTAAGGTTAAAATGCTTTTCAACTTCTCTTATAATGTAGTCCGCATCAATTTTTCTCTTTTGTGATTCTACAAAATAATCTTTTAAAAGTTTGTTTGCAGTGTCAATATCAATATCTTTCTGAGAAATGTCGCTGTAGGCAATAATTGTACGTATTGCACCCTCTAATTCTCTTATATTTGATTTAATCTGACGTGCAACAATTTCAAATATTTCTTCCGAAATTTTACCCTCAAAATTGTTTATTTCAAGTTTTGAGTGAATAATAGCAAGACGTGTCTCGTAGTCGGGAGGCTGAATGTCAATCATTATTCCTCCGCCAAGGCGAGTTTTAAGTCTTTCTTCTAAGGGATTAATGTCACGTGGAGGTCTGTCCGACGTAAGCACAATCTGTTTTCTTTCAGCAACCAAATCGTTAAAGGTGTTGAAAAATTCCTCCTGCATACCCTCTTTTCCTGCAAAAAACTGAATGTCGTCTAAAAGCAGCACATCAATTCTTCTGAATTTGTCACGGAATGCAGGTAAGTCGTTGCCAATTGCTTTAATAAATGTATTTACAAAATTTTCGGAAGTAATATACATTACTTTCTTTTCGGGATATTTTCTTATAATCTCATTTCCTATGGCGTGTAAAAGATGGGTTTTTCCAAGACCGCTTCCGCCGTAAACAAAAAATGGGTTATAGTTATCCTTTACCTGTTTGTTTTGTGCAAGTGAATATGCAACAGCGTAAGCAAATTCATTATTTTTACCCACTACATAATTTTCAAATGTAAATTTCGGGTTTAAATTATACTCGCTGTTTGTTTTTTCTTCACTTTTTATAACTTCTTGCTGTATTTCCTCGGTAATTTCTTCTTCCACAAGAATTTTTATTACCATTGGTCTTTTAAATACAGCAGTTACGGCAGTATTTATGTCCTCCTGATATATTTCATACATATCTGAAAAAATTTCATTTTTAGATTTTAAAAATATAGTGTTGTTTTTTATGTAAAGTAGTGAAACGTTACCAAAAAAGGTTTTGAATCCTGCCGTGGAAATCTTTGGTCGCACCAGTTCTAACACTTCGTCCCAGTGCATAGCATCCTGATTCATCCTTTGTTATCTTCCTTTCTTATAAATTATAGTATTTGTCGAATTCCGCAGGATGAGGGATGGCGGCAAGTTCTTTTAGTTCTGCTCTTTTTGCCTTAATAAAGTTATCAATTAACTCTTTAGGGAATACGCCTCCTGCAGTTAAATAGTCGTTGTCTTTTTCCAATGCGTCAAGGGCCTCGTCCAAAGATGTAGGCAAATGTTTAAGTTTTGCCTTTTCTTCTTCAGGCAGGTGGAAAAGGTTACAGTCATAAGGTCCCCAGCCGTTTTCGTGGGGGTCTATCTGGTTTTTAATTCCGTCAATACCTGCCATAAGTATTGCTGCATAGCAAAAATACGGGTTACAGGTCGCATCGGGGTTTCTTAATTCAAATCGTCTTAATGAGGGTTCTTTTGCATAAGCGGGAATTCTTATTACCGCACTTCTGTTAGAGGTTGCATAACCAACTGTTACAGGTGCTTCAAATCCCGGTACAAGACGTTTAAATGAGTTTGTGCTTGGGTTAGTTATTGCACAAAGTGATGCAATGTGTTTTAAAAGACCGCCCATAAACCAGTGGGCTTCACGGCTCAAATGTGAATAGCCGTTGTCATCTGAAAAGACAGGCTGACCGTCTTTTAGTAAAAGCATATGTACGTGCATACCGTTTCCTGCTTCGCCCATTATGGGTTTTGGCATAAAAGTTGCAGACATTCCGTATTTTCTGGCAGTATTATGAATAATATATTTTATCATCATAGTTGCATCTGCCATTTCGGACATCTTGCCAAGTTCCGGCTCGATTTCAAACTGTCCCCCTGCTCCTACTTCAGGGTGGTGGTAGTTAAGTTTGATACCTGCGTCGTCAATTAACATACACATTTCACTTCTTGCGTCATAGGAAACGTCAAAGGGCTTGGCAATGTGGTAGTTTTTCTGTTTTGCAACAATGTTGCCAAGGCCGTCTTCACCGCTGTTCCAGTGTGCCTGTTTTGCATCAACTGTAAATCCTACGCAGTCGGGGCTGACTTTCCAGCCTACCTGATCAAAAAGGTAAAATTCAAATTCGGGAAGTATCAGCATTGTGTCTGCTATACCTGAATCTTTTAAATACTTTTCAGCCGCAAGTACAATGTTTCTCGGGTACTGCGGAAGCGGTCTGTTATTTGGCGAGTCAATAATCATGGCATTACCAGTCATTGACAAAGTGGGAATTTCACAGAAAGGGTCAACCACTGCGGTATCAGGGTCGGGGATAAACACCATATCGCTCTTTTCAACAACAGCATAGCCGTAGTTTGAAGCGTCAAAACCGATACCGTTTTTCATGGTTTTTTCAGAAAAGTTTTTGGCGGGAATGGTAACGTGACGGTATTGACCGTTAATGTCAACCATTTTAAAGTCCACCATTTTTATATCCTTTTCTTTGATAATTGCCAGAATATCAGATACTGTTTTCATAGTATTTTGTACTCCTTTTCTACACGTAAATTTACACGGATTCATTATACCACAAAATTGTAAAAATTTCAAGTCTTTTATGCTTTTTTTAAGGAGGTTTTAAGTTGAAAAAATTTGTCCTTTTTTATTTCCTTGTAATTGCTTTATTTGTGTGTTTTTTTTACCACAGTTCTGTGCCCGAAGAAAGGTTTATAAGAGTACTAAATCACAAGACGGGACAAGTGGAGGAGATGGCTGAAAATGCTTATTTGACGGGGGTTGTGGCAGGTGAGATGCCCGAAAGTTTTCATTTTGAAGCCTTAAAATCACAGGCAGTTGCCGCCAGAACTTACCTTTATGAAAAGTTAAAAAATCCCACTCATAAAGAGGCTGATATCTGCGATAATCCTGCCTGTTGCTGTGCCTATAAAATTACGACAAATTGCGACAAGATTAAAAGGGCGGTACAGGACACAAAAGGAGAATATATTACATACCAAAAGGAACCCATTTCTGCCGTATTTCACAGTGCCGCAGGGGGTGGCAGAACGGAAAACAGCGAAGACGTTTGGCAAAAGCCACTGCCTTACTTAAAAAGCGTTGAAACGTCGGGTGAAGACGTAAAAAAAGAATACGAAACAAAAATTTCGTATTCCATAGATAATTTTCGACAAATTTTGAAAAATGCTTACCCCGAAGCGGATTTTAACAAACCTGTTTTTGAAAATATTTCTTATACCAAAGGTAACAGCGTTGACAAAATCACCCTTTACGGGGTTACTATGCGGGGAGTAAAGGTCAGGTCTTTATATAATTTAAGGTCTGCCTGTTTTGACATTTCATTAAATGACGGTGTAACCTTTACAACCTACGGCTACGGTCACGGCGTTGGAATGAGCCAGTACGGAGCAAACTATATGGCAAGTCAGGGTAAAAATTACCGTGAAATTTTAACACACTATTATACAGATGTGGAAATTACAAAGAAATAATTGTTTTCCCCTGACTTTCGGCGTAATTTTTTGTGTAGGCACTGCCTCCGAAATTACGCCTTAAGTATGTAACAACATATTTTACACAGTCCACCATTTTTCTGTTTCTTTTAAGCATACAGTCTTTGGTGTACTGTTCCGAAACATATATATAATTGTCGCATTTATTAAGTATTTCATTATATATCCTGACGTCTTTTTCTTTCCATTTTTCCGTTCCTCAATTGGTTCCATCGAAGTCTTCCATGGTTTCCGATGTTTCTGAGCTGATCCCGTCCCGGATCAGCACCTTCTTAACTG
>CALDNB010000162.1 GCA_937914775.1 uncultured Clostridia bacterium | reverse complement strand
CTGCGATTATGATAATTGGATATATCTGGATTCCTATGAACGAACATTTGATATGTTATGTGATTTTGAAAATGATGAAATTGCAGATTTAAAGAATGCATATTATCGAGTGAACCAGAATGATAAAAGTTACGAAAGCCATGTTACATGTTGGGAGTTTGTTGCGAAAGCAGAAGGTACTACAAAGGTATATTTGTATAGAATAAGCACGTTAGATACAAATATTGAAGAATTAACATATGATGATGCAGTAAGTGTTATTACACTTACTGTAGATGAAAATAATCATTTTGTGTTTGATAGAAAATATGATTATATTTTGAATCAGTATGAAAATAACATTGATATTATAATAATAAGTGTATTTTTTATTATAATTTCAAATATAAAAGCATTTCAGAATAGAAGAAACAGAATATTTATATTAAATATATTGTTAATCTGTGTATACGTATTAAATAGTTACTTCTCTTTGGTTGTATGTCTGATAGAAGTGTATAGTTTATTTATAATATTTTGTATAATAAGTATTACCATTTGACTCATGTTTAGCACTATAATAACGATACTTGTTTTGAGTTGGTAGATATGTAATTACTCTTTCTTGTGTTATATTTTCCTTATTAGCATACTCATCATTAATTGGACTAATTCTTTCATCTATTTGAAGTTTATCATCAGTAAATAAAATATTATAAATACGATTATCAATAAGTATTACATAATATATTCCTTTATTTACTTTTTGCTTATCAGAAATTCGATGTTTTCCCAAAAGATGTGTGGATTAAAAAGATTCTTCACAATTTATACAATGTGGAGGCTAAGGACTTTGATTTGTTTATTAAGGACAAGTTTGGGGAATTTGGCGGTTTTGCACAACAATATCTCTTTTATTACGGAAGAGAATTTATATAATTTTTGAAAATTTATGTAGATTTTTGTTTTAATTTATGTTATTATATATTTAAGATAAAATATAGGGGGAGTAGTTCAAATGATAACACACGGTAAAAACATTAAAGTATTTTCTGCAAATGCAAATCCTGAACTTGCAAAAAACATTGCAAACATCGTAGGCGTACCTGTTGGTAACTCCTGTACAAGATTATTCAGTGACGGTGAGATTGGCGTTGACATCAACGAAACAGTAAGAGGTTCTGATGTATTCTTGGTTCAATCTACATCATATCCTGTAAACCAGCACTTAATGGAACTTTTAATTATGATTGATGCTTTCAAAAGAGCATCTGCTGGCAGAATAACCGCAGTTATTCCTTATTTTGGCTATGCAAGACAAGACAGAAAAGCAAAAGCCAGAGACCCGATTTCTGCTAAACTTGTTGCAGACTTACTTACTACAGCCGGTGCAGACCGTGTACTTACTTTGGATTTACATGCTCCTCAGATTCAGGGATTTTTCAATATTCCCCTTGACCACCTTTTAGGTGCACCTATACTTGCTCCTTATTTCCAGGAAAAATTTAAAGGAATGGAAGACGAGGTAGTAGTTGTATCTCCCGACCTTGGAAGTGTTACAAGAGCAAGAAAATTTGCTGAAAAATTAGATGCTACTATTGCAATTATAGATAAAAGACGTCCCAAACCAAATGTATCAGAAGTTATGAACATAATTGGTGATATTAAAGACAAGAGAATTATTTTGGTTGACGATATGATTGATACTGCAGGTACAATCTGCAACGGTGCTCAGGCGCTTATGGACAGAGGCGCAAAAGAAGTTTATGCTTGTGCAACTCACGCCGTACTGTCAGGTCCTGCTATCGAAAGACTTGAAAAAGCACCAATTAAAGAACTTGTACTTTTGGATACAATTGAGTTGCCGGAAGAAAAACGAATAGACAAGATTACCACTTTATCTGTTGCAAACGTATTTGCCGACGCTATTGAAAGAATTTATGACGATGTTGCCATTAGTCCGCTTTTCAACTAATGTACAAAGAACAATGATTGTCGGTCTTGGTAATCCCGGCAAAAAACATGTTAATACCAGGCATAATGTTGGCTTTGAAATGATTGAAGCCGTTGCATCTTATTATGATATTAAAATTAAAAAGAGCAAGTGTAATGCACTAATCGGTGAAGGGAAAATCAAGGGCAAAAATGTTGTTCTGGTAAAACCTCAGACTTATATGAATTTGTCAGGAGAAAGTGTTGGTGCACTTGCAAAGTTTTATAAAATAAACCCCGAAAATGTTATAGTAATTTACGATGATATTGCCCTTGATGTTGCAAAATTAAGAATAAGAGCAAACGGTAGTGCAGGTGGGCATAACGGTATGAAAAATATCATAAGCCACTTGAAAACCGAAAGTTTTCCAAGGGTAAGAGTAGGGGTAGGAAAACCTGATTGCGATTTGGTTGATTATGTTTTACAGGATTTCTCAAAAGAGGAAACCAAACAATTAATAGAAGTTGCAAAAATTATGCCCCAAATAATTGAAGACTTATTAACAGAGGGAATAACCTATTCAATGAACAAATATAATTAATTTACAAAAACCGCCTTGGCGGTTTTTGTTTTAGGAGGAAGTAATATGGATATATCTTTGGTTTTGCAAAATGAATTTGGCATCAAAAAAGAGTTTGTTGAAAACATTATATCTTTAATTGATGACGGCAACACAATTCCTTTTATAGCACGTTACAGAAAGGAAATGCACGGCAGTTGCGATGACCAGGTTTTAAGAGATTTTGCCGACAGACTTAATTATCTTCGTAATTTCGAAAAGAGAAAAGAAGAAATAATCAATTCTATTACGGAACAGGAAAAAATGACTGACGAAATAATGTCTGCAATTGAACAGGCACAGACACTTGCGGCTCTTGAAGATATTTACCGTCCCTATAAGCAAAAGAGACGTACAAGAGCAACAGTTGCCAAAGAAAAGGGCTTAGAGCCTCTTGCAGACCAACTTCTGGAACAAAAATTAAACGAGGAAGATTTTGTTAAACTTGCAGAAACCTTTATAGATGCCGAAAAAGGTGTAGAAAGTGCGGAAGATGCAATTAACGGTGCTTGTGACATTATTGCCGAAATCATATCTGACGATGCCACATCAAGAGGAAAACTCCGTGATTTGTTTACAAGAACAGGCGATATTGTGTCTGTTGGTACGAAAGAGGAAGACTCTGTTTACAGTATGTATTACGAGTACAGAGAGCCTGTAAGAAAAATACCAAGTCACAGAATTCTTGCTATAAACAGAGGAGAAGCAGAAGAATTTTTGAAAGTTTCTGTTGAAGTTGACGAGGTATCCGCTATTAAGATTTTAACAGATGCCTTTGTTACTTCTGATACCTACACGGCAGAACTGGTTGAGTTCTGTGCAAACGACAGTTACAAACGTCTTATATTCCCGTCTGTTGAAAGAGAGATAAGAAGTGAACTTACTGCCAATGCGAGTGAACAGGCAATTAAAATTTTTGGTCTTAACTTAAAGCCGTTACTTATGCAGCCTCCTATTAAAGGGAAAGTTACATTAGGTTTAGACCCTGCATACAGAACAGGCTGCAAAATCGCAGTTGTTGACCCTCAGGGCAAGGTTTTAGATACTACAGTTATTTATCCTACACCTCCCCAGAATAAAACAGAGGAGGCAAAAGAGAAGTTAAAGGTACTGATTAAAAAACACAATGTTGATGTAATTTCAATTGGTAACGGTACGGCGTCAAAAGAGTCTGAAATATTTGTTGCTGATTTGATAAAGGAACTTGACAGACCTGTTTCATATATGATGGTAAACGAGGCGGGAGCGTCAGTTTATTCGGCATCAAAATTAGGTGCACAGGAATTTCCTGACTTTGATGTTTCATTACGAAGTGCAGTGTCTATTGCAAGAAGGTTACAGGACCCCTTGGCTGAACTTGTAAAGATTGACCCGAAATCAATAGGGGTTGGTCAGTATCAGCACGATTTGCCTGAAAAACGCCTTGACGAAACTTTATGCGGTGTTGTTGAAACTTGTGTTAACTCAGTTGGTGTTGACTTAAATACTGCATCGCCGTCGCTTTTATCTTATGTTTCAGGTATTACTTCTGCGGTTTCTAAAAACATAGTTGCATACAGAGAAGAAAACGGTGAATTTACTTCAAGGGCTCAACTTAAAAAGGTTCCGAAACTTGGTCCGAAGGCTTATGAGCAGTGTGCAGGTTTTTTAAGAATTCCAAATGGGAAAAATATTTTAGACAACACTTCTGTTCACCCCGAGTCCTATGATGCGGCAAACAAGTTGCTTGAATTGTTTGGATACACAGATAAAGATGTTACAAAAAACACTCTTGACGAGTTAAAGGATAAGGTACATGAAAAGGGACTGACTAATGTTGCAGAGGCTCTTGAAATCGGCGTACCTACATTAAAAGACATTATTGAGGAGTTATTAAAACCGGGACGTGATTTGCGTGACGAGTTACCGCCGCCCATGCTTCGTTCTGACATACTTAGTATGGAGGATTTAAAACCGGGAATGGAACTGAAAGGAACAGTAAGAAATGTAGTTGATTTCGGTGCATTCGTTGACATTGCAGTTCATCAGGACGGACTTGTTCACATTTCGCAGATTACAAACAGATATATTAAACATCCGTCAGAAGTATTAAAAGTTGGAGATGTTGTTACTGTTTGGGTATTGTCCGTTGATGTGCCTAAAAAACGAATTTCACTTACTATGCTTGATAAAAATAAAGACAAAGGTTAAACCTTTGTCTTTATTTTTATTTAATGAAGTTTTCAATGATATTACTGATTTCTTTGTCAGTTTCAGGTTCGGCAACGTCAGTTACAAGTTGCCACGTTTCTTTATGACATACGGTGTCATCAGGATTTAATTTAATTAACTTACCCAATGATTCGATTTCAGTAAACAAATTACAGGTATAAGTTTCAAAATTTACGTTGTTATCGGGATATTTATCTTCCGGTGAAAAAGGTTCAAATTTTTTTACAAACATATTTCCGTGATTAAAATATAATACATATCCGCTTTCAACGCCTACACCTAACTTGAATTTACGGTCTGTATCAGCAGTTGACTTTATTTTAATATAATCAGTTCCGAAAGTAAGTCTTTCATCATTTAAATCTGTATATGACCATACAGACAAATTCATATTATGAAGAAGGCCTGTATCTCTTTTATTTACAGGGATAACTTCTAAACCGCCGACAGCCATTACAGTCAATGCCCAAGGTGCAAATTCTTTAACTTCTTTACTTATATTTGTTATATAATGCGAAACATCAATAGTGCCGTCCTGGGACATTACAACTTTTATATTATACTGTATGCCGTTTTCGGTCTGAGGCTCCTGTTTTAATATAAAACCGTTTTCTATAATCTCATAATCAACTTTCCTGTTATCGGGATAATAACATTCCGGATAACTTTCAGGGGCAATCCATAATCTGTGCCCTCCGTATATATGCCAACCGCCTTTGTTGTTGCCGTAGTATTCAAGCAAATCATTTGCCATTCTGTTTGATTTATCTTCTATATCTTCAAAAAATTCATTTGGTCCGTCAATTTTGCCGAATTTAATAATTCTGGGACCTATTTCCACTGTGGCAATAAGTTCTGTTTTACCATTGGAAAGTTTTAAACAATCACCGTATTTGCCGAACCTAAACTGCTCGACTTCTACATTACCCAACGGAAACACCCCCCTTAAATAATTTTTCTTGCTCTTTTACTATACTAATTCTTTAAAAATTCAAATAATCCTTTTTTTTTTGAAAAATTTATGATATAATTTAATAAAAAAATATTAGGGGTGCAAAAATGTTAAGAAAAAATGCAATTGTGGGACAGTCAGGAGGTCCTACATCTGTTATTAATTCTTCCCTTGCAGGAGTTATTGACGGATGTATAAAAGCAAAAGAAATAGACAGAGTTTACGGTGCAGTTTATGGTATCGAGGGTGTTTTAAACGAAAACATCATTGATTTGACTGACAAGTTTTCAAATGAAGATGAACTTAAACTGTTAAAAGTTACACCTGCTTCATATCTTGGCTCATGCCGCAAAAAGCTTCCGAGGCTTGAAGAAGACAGAGAATTTTATGAAAAAATTTTTGAAATTTTC
>CALDNB010000161.1 GCA_937914775.1 uncultured Clostridia bacterium | reverse complement strand
AATTATCATCGTCAAAGATCTTGTCGGTTATATCTTCTCCATCTTCCTGTCTGACGATAAAGAAATCATGGATTGGAGGTTCGTATCCCTTTTCCTTGACAACCAATCTTGTATCAACAAAAGTCCATGTACTGTCCGGATAATTGTCCAAAACAAACTCTTTACGCTCCCCGTTCTTTTCCATGATGAAACGAGTTTCATAAACAGTCGGTTTTTCCCCATCGGGCATTTCCATTCCAGCACGAATATCAGCACCAATATGATACGGACGAAAATCAAAAATCGGCAACTTATAATAACAATAACTTGTTATTCCCAGTATAAACAAGAAGCCATACATCGCAATCAGCCAATCCAAACGGGTTGTTACCAAAGGAAATATCCGCTTTCTCCAGACTAATACCGTGAGAGAGGCTATCAGCAAAAGCACATTTTTCCCGAATGTCTGCCAATTAGACATAACAACCGCATCCCCAAAACATCCGCAATCCGACACCGGATTATCAATAGCCAGCCATAAAGTCAACGGCATCATCACAGACATGATAAGCACCAAGGAACGAGGTGTTATTTTCCTACGGATACCGAAGAACAAATAGACACCTAAACAGAATTCCACAATTCCAATCAAGAAAGCCCCCAAAAGAGGGAAAGAATCCGGAATGAAATCAGTCCATCCAAAGGCCGCCAAATAATCTTGAATCTTATATTGCGTACCTAATGGATCAACAGCTTTTACAAACCCGGAAAAGATAAACACAATCGCCAAACTAAAACGACAAATGTTTACCCATAGGCCAATCATTTTATGTTGTCTATTACTCTCCAAATTCCAACTTAATCAGTCCAAAAACCGAATAATTTATCATATCCATATAATTGGCATCCACACCTTCGGAAACCAATGTTGCACCGTCGTGAGATTCTATCTGCTTAGTACGATATATTTTCATCAGAATCAAATCCGTATAAGAGCTAATCCGCATGCTACGCCATGCCTCATCGTAGTCATGATTTTTTGCAAGCCTCAGTTCTAAAGCCTGATTAGCAAAACGGTCATAATACTCCAAAGCCTCCTCTTTCGTCATGTCATCCTTTTCCGCATAACCCAACTGCAATTGTATCAGTCCGATAATCCCATAGTTCACAATACCGATGAATTCCGGACGTATACCCTCACCGACCATAGTCACTCCTTTTATTTCAATGCTACGGATACGGTTTGCTTTTATAAAAATCTGATCAGTTATCGAAGAAGGGCGCATAATACGCCATGCAGCGCCATAATCTTGTAATTTCTTTGCAAACAGATCACGGCAAATCGCAATAACGTGTTCGAATTGTTTTCTTGTATCTTTCATCTTTCTATCTGAATAGGCAACAAAGTTACGCATTTTTCTGCTTATCTTATAAAATAAGGGTGGAAAAGAATACCTTTCCACCCTTATTTTTATTTCTTTCCGTCGTTTTACGAACATCTCAACACTTGTCCGATACGGAGTGTTGTTCTACGGCTGATTTTATTCAATTTACACAATGCATCAATGGATGTTCCCGTCTTTTTGGCTATACGTGACAAGGAATCGCCTTTCCGAACCTTGTAGTACTGAATATCTCCATTAGAAGCTATTACACTGCTACTATTCGCTCTGCGATAGCGGTTCTTACCCTTTTGGAACAAATAAGAATCTGCTACAATATCCTGTTTTTCAAAATCGAACAACAATGCCGGATTGATAGCCTGTCCCAAGAAACGGGTTTCAAAATGCAGATGCGAACCTGTTGAACGGCCGGTATTTCCACCCAATCCGATTACTTCACCTGCCTCTACATATTGGTCTTCATTCACCAATTGTTTTGACAAGTGACCGTAGATGGTTTCCAAGCCATTTTCATGTCGAATGACTACATATTTGCCATAACCACGTCTTTCGTATTTCACCATACGAACTTTTCCGCCAAACGCAGCACGAATTGTATCACCGATATACACTTTCACATCAATGCCATTGTGCATACGTCTACGGCGAGGACCGAACTTGGACGTAATCTTGGTATTTGTGGTAGGCATACAAAAGCCTGTCATATCAATCCGGAAAGTATCAGGGATAACGACATTCTTACTGAAAGCATGAACACGTGTATTTTCCCATGTGGGATATAAATTATATGCAGGATATGCAGACATTTCAGCATTGATCTGACGAATCAATGCCACAGAATCAATTGCTTTAAGTTTACGGTCAATAGGTGCCTGACGTGCCAATAAGTCTTGTCCTGAAACATGCAGACTTACCAACGACAATACAACTGCCCCTAATACTTTAATGCATTTCAAAATCATCCGTTATTATTTTTCTCAATCAAAATTCATCGTTAGCATACAAGTTGTCAAAAGTAGACTGCTTGTATTCAAATATTTCTTCCGGTTTAAAGAATCTCTTCAATTCAGCTTCAGCTGTTTCTGGAGAATCTGATGCGTGAACAATATTTTCCTGGAAACTCATACTATAATCTCCACGAATAGTTCCTGCCGGTGCCTTACGGCCGGTTGTAGGACCAGTAATCATTCTAACAGCTTCAATAGCACCTACTCCTTCAAAACAACATACAATGACAGGACAAACCATCATAGCATCCTTCACACGTTGAAAGAATGGCTTTTCACTTAAATGGGCATAATGTTCACTGAGCACTTCATCAGTCAACTGAACCATTTTCATACCTGCAAGGCGTAATCCCTTACGTTCAAATCTGTTTATAACTTCACCAATCAAAGCTCTTTGAATGGTACAAGGCTTCAAAATAACAAGTGTTTTTTCTAACATAATAGTAGGTTCTTAATAAGGTTATGAAGTACTCTTCTCCCAAAATTCTTTCAAAGGTAGTATTTTTCTCCGAGATAAGCCTATTCCTTTTAACTATTTTTCAATTAGCATATCCTTTCTCCCTAACAAAAATCAGTGCCACAAGCATTCATAAGGCATATTTTATCCAAAACAATGTTTTACAACATATTTTAATGTTTTAACATTTCAAATCTCTTTATGAAATGACAGCCCAATTCACATGTGTTTTTCTCAAGGCCTGCAATTGTTTCCAAAGAATTTCATTCTCGACCGCTGTACCCTGCGGATCTTGTTCAATTATGTCCAAAGCCACTTCACGGACATATTGCAATAACTGGCCATCGCGAGCGATATCTGCAATTTTCAAATCAAAAGCAACACCACTTTGCTGCGTTCCTTCCAAATCCCCCGGCCCACGAAGTTTCAAGTCAGCTTCCGCAATTTCGAATCCATCATTGGTTTGCACCATTATTTCCAAACGCTTACGAGTTTCTTCCGATAATTTATAGTTAGTTACCAGAATACAATAGGATTGATCAGCTCCACGCCCTACTCTGCCCCGCAATTGATGTAATTGCGACAAACCAAATCTTTCAGCATTTTCAATTACCATTACCGATGCGTTAGGCACGTTTACGCCCACTTCTACAACGGTGGTGCTTACCAGTACATTTGTTTCTCCTGATACAAACCTTGACATTATTTCGTCTTTTTCTGCGGCTTTTAGTTTGCCGTGAATAATATCAACTTTGTAGTCTGAAAAAACTGTATTTTGCAAAGTTTTTGCAAACTCCGTTACCGCTTTTAATTCCGTAGTTTCATTTTCGTTAACCATAGGGCACACTATGTAAACCTGACGCCCCTCGTTAATGTTTTTTATCATAAAATTGTTTATACGTTGACGCATATTTTCGTCAACGCTGTATGTTTTGACTTCTTTTCTGCCCGGAGGCATTTCGTTTATTACCGAAACATCAAGGTCACCGTAAAGAACAAGGGCAAGAGTCCTTGGAATAGGTGTTGCAGTCATAACAAGAGTATGGGGAGTCCCGCCTTTCCCTGCAAGGGCACTTCTTTGTTCAACACCGAAGCGGTGCTGCTCGTCAGTAACTACCAAAGCCAGATTTTTAAATTCCACATCTTTTTGTATAAGGGCGTGAGTACCTACAATTACGTTGTAACTTCCGTCTTTTATCTTTTCCTGTGCTTCACGTTTTTCTTTTGCTTTAAGGCTTCCTGTCAGAAGAACTACATTTACGTCAAAGGGTGCAAGGACATCTCTTAAATAAGTATAGTGTTGTTTGGCAAGTATTTCGGTTGGTGCCATCATCGCTCCCTGACCGCCATTTTTTGCCGCAATTAAAAGGGCGATTGCGGCAACTACAGTTTTTCCGCAGCCTACGTCACCCTGAACAAGTCTGTTCATAAGTTTGCCGCTTTTTGTGTCATTTATAATGTCTTTTACAGTATTTAACTGGGCGTTTGTTAATTGATAGGGCAGGGTTTTTATAAAGTCTGCCGCAATCTCTGTGCCGTTACTGAATACTGTACCTTTTAATTTATTTTTTGCTTTGTTAAGAAGACGTAATCCCAGTTGAAGATAAAACAGTTCGTCAAAAGCAAGTCTGTTTCTTGCAAAAAATGCCGACTGGGGGTTTTTAGGAAAGTGAATATTTGTAATTGCATAACCGATACCGCAAAGTCCGTATTTTTCCCTGACTTCGGGCGGCAGATTTTCAGGTATTTCCGAAACATAGGGAATACACTGTTTTATTGTTTTAACCACCATATTATGCGAAAGATTTTTTGTAAGGGAATACACGGGGACGTTTGCATTTGTTGTAGTTGCTCTGTCGGAACGTTCCAGCACACGAAGAGCCATTTCTTTTCCGTACAAAGAAACGGAAACATCACCGTAGGCGTTATACCACGAATTATAATCAAAGTTCTGCACAAGCCAGTCCTGATTAAACCAGGTAATTGTTATTGTATCGCTTCCGTCTGTGGCATACAGTTTATGCACCGTAAGTTTGCTTTTTGTGCGCATAGTTTTTATGGGGGCAAGTGCCGTTATTCTTATACAGCCCACTTGTCCGCCGTTTATATCTTTTATGGGTTTTACAGTTCTGTCGGAGTAAAAACGGGGATAAAATTTAAGCATATCTCCTATTGTAGATATGCCTAAATGCTGAAACAATTTTAAATTTTTTTCTCCAATGCCTTTTAATGTTTCAATACTTTTTTCAATCATTGTTTTGTTACCTTACTCTGCACTTATAATGTAGTAGTATATGGGCTGACCGCCGTAGTAAACCATAATATCACAGTTTTTATATTGGGCAGACAATGTGCTTTCCAGTTCTGCTGCCTGTTCTTCAGTAACGCCGTTACCGTAGTAAACAGAAATCATTGTGCAGTCTTCGTCAAACATTTTCTCTGTGATTTCCTGTGCAACGTTATCCACGTTATCGGATACTGTAACGATTTTGCCCTCGATAAGTCCCATAATGTCATCTTTTTTAATTTCAATTCCATCCATTTCGGAATCACGGGAAGCGAATGTTACCGAGCCTGATTTAACTGTGGTGATTGCTTCATTCATAGCCTGTTCATTGTCCTCTGAAGATGCAGAGGGGTCAAATGAAAGCATTGCAGTCATACCCTGAGGTATAGACTTTGTTGGAATTACCACGACATTTTTGTCAGTTAATTCGCACACCTGCTGAGCCGCAAGAATTATGTTTTTATTGTTTGGCAATACAAATACTGTTTTTGCATTAACTTTTTCAACGGCGTCTGCAATGTCCTCGGCACTTGGGTTCATACTCTGACCGCCTTTTACAATCTGGTCAACGCCCACATCGTTAAACAGTGCTTCAATACCGTCTCCGTTTGCAACAGCCACAACGCCCATTTCTTTTTCAGGTTCTTTTGGAACAGAAATGGTTTCGTTATGTTGAATTTTCATATTGTCAATTTTAATGTTGGACAAATCACCGATTTTAACCGCCTGTTCAAGAACAAAACCGGGGTTGTTGGTGTGAATGTGTACTTTAACAATATCCACATCTTCAATTACAAGCATACAGTCACCGATTTTTTCAATTGACGCGCGGAAAGATGCAACACTGTAATTTGCAGATTTCTTGTTAATAATAAACTCTGTGCAATACATAAATTTTATGTTTGCAGTATCTATGTCCTCTTTGTTAACTTTTGTAGTTTTAACTTCGATTTTTTCATCTGCTTCAATGGGATTGCCTTTTAATGCCTCAAGCATACCTTGTAATATCACTAAAAAGCCCATACCACCGGCATCTACAACTCCTGCCTGTTTTAAAACGGGCAGCATTTCAGGTGTTCTGTCAAGGGCTTCTTTTGCACCTTTGACAACCTCTTCTAAAAAGGCCGTCATATCCTCGGCGGTTTCGCAGATTTCCATTGCTTTTTCTGCCGCTTCTCTTGCAACGGTTAAGATTGTACCCTCAGTGGGTTTCATTACCGCTTTATATGCAGTATCTGCTGCAGATTTAAGCGCTTTTGCAAATGATATGATGTCTATTGTGTCAAGGCCCTTAACTCCTGTTGCAAGGCCTCTATATAACTGTGACATAATAACGCCGCTGTTACCTCTTGCGCCTCTTAATGAAGCACTTGCGATAATCTGGGCAATTTGTGATACAGAGGTACTGTCTGTTGCCAGTAACTCTCTTGAAG